>NZ_QWLE01000133.1:0-2226 GCF_009917365.1 Neglectibacter sp. X4
GGCTCGGTCGGTTCGCACATGTGTGCCACTGGCACACGCTCGCCCCCCTCTCATACGGGGATGAACTAACCGCCTTTGCCGGGTTTGCCGGCACAGCGTATGATTTTGAGACTATGCCCCAGCCTGGAGGACGGGTTTTGGCAGAGCACGGGCAGAAAACCATCAACCCCCTGCTGGCGGTAGCGGATATCCCCGGCCTTGTCTTAGTGGGGGAGGAATCCCCGGAAGGGGTGATGCCCTCTGAAAAAGGGGATCCCATCCCCGGGGCCTTTAATGAAAGCCTTTTAAATCAGGTGGAGGCGTTGGCGGCAGAACCCATGCAGGGGGCGCAAAGCTCCTGCCGGGGGGCCTGCAGCGGCCTGTGCGCAGGGTCATGCGTGGGAAGCTGTTCAGGCTGCGGGGCAAGCTGCTCCAGCTCCTGCAGCGGCTGCTCCGGGTGCGGCGGGAGCTGCTCTTCCTCCTGCAGCGGATGTTCCGGCTGCTCCAGTTGTTCCGGCGGCTGCGGCTCTGGGTGCAGCGGCTCCTGTGGGAAAAACTGCACTGGGGGCTGCGGCACAGGCTGCTCCGGCGGTTGCGGGGGAAGCTGTTCCGGATGCAGCGGAAGCTGCTCCGGCCGGTGCGGGGGCTGTTCCGGATGTGGCAGCGGGTGCGGATCCGGCTGTTCCGGCTGCGGGGGCTGTTATGGCAGTGCCACAGGCGGGTGCAACGGCTGTTCCAGCGCCTGCAAAAGCTGTACCGGATGTGACAGCGGCTGTACGGGAGGGTGCCGGGGATCCTGCACAGGCTGTTCCGGCGGATCCGGAGGCTGTGACGGCTGTATCGGCTGTTCCGGCCAGTGTACAACAGGGTGTGTGTCAGGCTGTGCCGGGTGTTCTGCCTGCTCCGGGGGCTGTAACGGGTGCAGCGGATGCAGCGGGTGTTCCGGCTGCGGGAGCAGTTGTGCCGGGGGGTGTTCCGGCTGCTCCGGCTGCGGTTCCGGCTGTTCAGGGGGCTGCGGGGGCGGCTGCGCTGCAACCTGCGGCACCACCTGCACCGCCACCTGCTATGGAAACTGCCAGGGCCAGTGCTATGGGACAGCCGCGGCGGCTGTTTCCGCCTGAATACAGTATTATAATAACGAAAGGATTGGATTCTCATGAAAGAAATCATTTTGGACAGCAGCAGGGCTATGGATCATCTGGAGGCGCTGGGGTATGAGGTTGGTTCCCGGAAAGACCTGTTAAGCTACATGATAAGCGCGGGGGTGAAGCCTTCGGATGAGGCTTTCCAGGCGTACCACAAGGAATACCAGGACTTTTTCATCCAGTATGAGGAGGCAAAATCTGCCTTTGAAAAAGAATTTGTAGAGCCTTTGGCCCCTGGCAGGCGCCTTACATGGAACCTGGATTTTGCCACCCGCAGGCTTACAGTGGAGGGCCTGTCGTGAGGGCGGGCACAGAACAGTTCCAGGACTATGTAAACCGCCTTTTTCCTGTGGGGCCAGGGCTTTCCCCGGACGGGCGCAGGGTGCTCAGCCGCACCGTCACTTTCCAGGTAACAGATGCCTGCACCCTGCGGTGCACCTACTGCTACCAGGGTGTAAAGGGCAGCCATGTCCTGCCTTTTGAAACGGCGAAAAAGTTCGTGGATCTCCTTTTGCGGGATGACAACCCTTATATCAACACCCGAAATTCCCCGGGGGTGGTGCTGGAGTTTATCGGCGGGGAACCGCTTTTGGAAATTGGCTTAATCGACAGGATAACAGATTATTTCCTTCAGGAGGCCATCCGCCTGCACCATCCCTGGGCCACCCGGTTCCGGCTGTCCATCTGCTCTAACGGCACAGAGTATTTCAACCCCCAGGTGCAGGCGTACCTGAAAAGGCACCTGCACCACCTGTCCTTCTCCATTTCCATTGATGGGAACAGGCAGCTTCATGACGCCTGCCGGGTATATCCTGACGGCCGGGGCAGCTATGACACTGCCATTGCCGGGGTGGAGCATTTCACAAAGGTGCTGGGGGGCCGCATGGGCAGCAAGATGACCATTGCCCCCTCCAATGTGGGCTATGTGTTTGAGGCCCTTCAAAACCTGCTGGGGCTGGGGTATCGGGAAATCAACCTGAACTGCGTCTATGAAAAGGGCTGGGAGCTGTCCCATGCCCGGGTTCTGTATGGACAGCTCAAGCGCTGCGGGGACTACCTTCTGGAAAACGGGCTGGAGGATGCGTATATCTCCATGTTTGAG
>NZ_QWLE01000134.1:0-2225 GCF_009917365.1 Neglectibacter sp. X4
GTGGGCGCCACAGCCTACAGCCTCACAGCCTATCAGGAGCAGCTTCCCCAGGTGGAGCTGATAAAGCCGGACAGGGGGCGGCTGCCCCCGGAGTGCCTTACAGACGGGCCTGATGGGAAAATCATGAACACAGTGGAGCGCCAGGACGGCCCCTGGGGCCAGCGGTATGTGATTAAGCAACTGACTGTTTATGCCTATCAGGAGCTGCCGGAAGGGGGTTTCTTCGTATATGAGGCGGTGAGCAACGAAAATCCGGTGGTGCGCAGCACCACGGCGGATTTCTTGTGGGACGGCATGGAAGTCCGAATCGCGTAGGAGGGGAAAGAAATGGCAAGTTTGCAGCTAAAAAATTTGAAAAAGATCTATCCGCACAGTGCCAATACGCGCAAAGGGACAGAGAAGAAGACGAACCTTCAGATTACCGAAGAGGGCGTGGTAGCTGTGCAGGATTTCAGCCTGGATATTGCCGACAAGGAGTTTATCGTGCTGGTAGGCCCATCGGGTTGCGGCAAGACTACCACTTTACGCATGGTGGCAGGACTGGAGGAAATCACTGCCGGGGAGCTGTATATCGACGGCAAACTCATGAACGATGTAGAGCCGAAAAACCGAGATATCTCCATGGTTTTCCAAAGTTACGCTTTATACCCTCATCTTAAAGTGTGGGAAAACATTGGCTTCCCGCTAAAACTGCGCAAGGTGGATAAGGCCACTATCCGCAAGCGGGTAAAAGAAGTGGCGGAGATTTTGGACATCACCGAGTACTTGGACAGAAAGCCAAAGGAACTTTCCGGCGGTCAGCGCCAGCGGGTGGCCATTGGCAGGGCCATAGTGCGTGAACCCAAGGTGCTGCTGATGGATGAACCCCTCTCCAACTTGGACGCGAAACTCCGCAACCACATGCGCACGGAAATTATCAAGCTGCGGCAGAAAATCAACACGACCTTTATTTATGTGACCCATGATCAGACCGAAGCCATGACCTTGGGCGACCGCATTGTCATCATGAAGGATGGGTTCATCCAGCAAATTGGGACGCCCCAGGAGGTTTATGACCATCCGGCAAACCTGTTCGTGGTGGGTTTCATCGGTACGCCCCAGATGAACTTTTTTGAGGGTGAGTTGCTCCATAGCGCGGAAGGGTACCATATCACAGTGGAGGGCCATCCCATGTCCCTGCCCATGGAGAAGCAGAACCGTCTGGCGGCGGCAAATGCCCAGCTCCAGAAGATAACGATGGGCGTGCGCCCCGACTACCTGTACCCTGCTGGGGAGAGGGAAGGACTTGCCGCCCGGGTAGAGGTCACAGAAATGATGGGTAGCGAGGTGCATGTACACGGCTCTGTAAATGGGAAAGATGTAGTGGTTATCGTCCCCACCGTGGACAAGGACGGCAGGCACTTCCAGCCACCGGAGGTGGGGGAGGAGATCCGCCTGGACTTTAGCACAGAGCTGTGCCACCTGTTCGGCGGACACGGAGAGAATTTAGAGAAATAGATATACTGTCTGTTCGGGTAGGAATATGCCAATCGAGGAATGCCCTTTGCTTCAATATATTTATTATGCGGTGTCAACGCAGGCATCCACTATGATGTTTGCGAAGACATATAGGCCGAACCAACCATGACTCAGCGGCCACATACCCATTCCAACCTTTTATCTGGATTTGCCGCCCAGATGGTTCTTTGTGATAGGGCTGAAAGCAGCCATCTGCTGTTCTCAGTAAAATTCAGGAACGGTTTATATGCAATGCCTTGTTAAACATTTTTGTGCTCCTTAAATGATTTTACAAAGGTGCAAGCGGGTGATTGTATGTACATTAGGCACACCCTGGAGGACTGCTGATGCAGTTGCTCTAAATATCTAAGTGGGAGGCCAAACATATGGCTAAGAAAAAGTTAGGGAAATCTCAGCGTGAAGGTATGCTTAATACGTTTATTGAGGCCCGGTGTTCTTGTGGCAACTGCCGTTGTACATGGTGCGGCGGGTGCAGTACATCTGTTGATGGGCAGGCCAGGTTGGACGGCGGCCAGTATAACACCAGCAGTATTCTTACTGGATACTTTAATACACTGGGTGCTATGTAAGTAATCAATAGGGGGAGGCTGGGTGGAGCAACAATCAGCCCAGCCATCCTTTTATTATGGGAGACTAACTATTAAAAGTCAAGCCCCAAAATGAGAAAAATTGGAAATCGACGAAGAGTGGTGAAGGGCATGGAAAAA
>NZ_QWLE01000135.1:0-450 GCF_009917365.1 Neglectibacter sp. X4
ATAATTTTCAAAAATAACATTGTCTGACCATCCTTTCTGTTCGCCCAAATATACAGAATAAGTATATCACAAATCTCCATTGAGATAAAGGACTTTCCTGTTATCTGAGTAAAAAACTGTAAATTCAACGATTCACGACCTTCCATTTACCCTATCCTCACTACCCGCCTCCTGTCTTAAGTTGGGCAAAATAAGAATTGCAGAAATCTACCCTTTACTTCCGCAAAAAAAGGAAAATCCACATTCCCATACTCAGCCACCTGGATTTAAATAGGCATATATATTAAAAAAATGACAAAAATCCAATAATATATATCATTATCTATAGAATATGCACCCCCACTTTTCTAGTTTTAGACCTACAAAAATATCATTTTCCTTTTTTTGAACAGAAGTACAGCAAAATTCTGCAAAGCAAAAAATCGTTTCATGCTGCAGGTTACATTTATT
>NZ_QWLE01000136.1:0-1679 GCF_009917365.1 Neglectibacter sp. X4
CCATACCTCAAGCCAAAATCCCATACTCAACTTACCCGTTGTTGTCCCGTTTCGGACGTGTCCTTCGGACACTAAAAAAGCAAGCTACTTCGTAACTTGCTTTTTACTGAAACCGGCAACACTCGCTCCGCTCCCTTCTCCGGTCGTAATCCTAAAATCGGATTACTCTCTCCGCTGTCCCGTTTTGTACGCTGCGCTAAAAAAGAAGAGACAGCCATACGACTGTCTTTTCTTTTTTAACCGGCAACGCTCGCTTCGCTCACTCCTCCGTTCGGAAACCTATCATCGGTTTCCTCTCTTCGCTGTCCCGTTTCAGACGTGTCCTTCGGACACTAAAAAAGCAAGCTACTTCGTAACTTGCTTTTTACTGAAACCGGCAACGACCTACTTTCCCAGGCAGCTTCCCACCAAGTATCATCGGCGCTTGAGAGCTTAACTTCTGTGTTCGAGATGGGTACAGGTGTATCCTCCCCGCTATTGTCACCGGATTTCCTGCTTGCCTTTTTCAATCCTGACTTTGTTGCTGCTCTTTCGCTCATCAGTTACGTACACTAGTACGTGCCCTCTTCGCTCCTTCGCACGCCGCGTCAGCTCTTGAAAAATTCTTCGCAGCTTCTTTTCTCTTGAGGTATATACCCTCAAATCTGAATAACAATCAACAAACTCTTCGTAAAACCACTGGTCAAGTTCTCGACCGATTAGTACCTCTCAGCTACATGCATTACTGCACTTCCACCTGAGGCCTATCTACGTGGTAGTCTCCCACGGGTCTTACCTTTTAGGAGGAGATCTCTTCTTGTGGGGGGCTTCGCACTTAGATGCTTTCAGCGCTTATCCCTTCCATACGTAGCTACCCAGCTATGCCCTTGGCAGAACAACTGGTACACCAGAGGTATGTCCATCCCGGTCCTCTCGTACTAAGGACAGCTCCACTCAAATCTCCAACGCCCACAGCGGATAGGGACCGAACTGTCTCACGACGTTCTGAACCCAGCTCGCGTACCTCTTTAATGGGCGAACAGCCCAACCCTTGGGACCTACTTCAGCCCCAGGATGAGACGAGCCGACATCGAGGTGCCAAACACCCCCGTCGATGTGAACTCTTGGGGGGTATCAGCCTGTTATCCCCGGGGTAGCTTTTATCCGTTGAGCGATGGCCCTTCCACTCGGTACCACCGGATCACTAAGCCCGACTTTCGTCCCTGCTCGACTTGTCTGTCTTGCAGTCAAGCTCCCTTCTGCCTTTGCACTCTTCGCGCGATTTCCGTCCGCGCTGAGGGAACCTTTGGGCGCCTCCGTTACTCTTTAGGAGGCGACCGCCCCAGTCAAACTGCCCACCTGACACTGTCCCAGTACCGGATTACGATACATGGTTAGAATCCCAACGTTACAAGGGTGGTATCCCAACGGTGACTCCACCAATACTGGCGTACTGATCTCTTTGTCTCCCACCTATCCTGTACATGCAACGCCGAAACTCAATATCAAGCTACAGTAAAGCTCCACGGGGTCTTTCCGTCCTGCTGCGGGTAACCGGCATCTTTACCGGTACTACAATTTCACCGAGTCTATTGTTGAGACAGTGCCCAGATCATTACGCCTTTCGTGCGGGTCGGAACTTACCCGACAAGGAATTTCGCTACCTTAGGACCGTTATAGTTACGGCCGCCGTTTACTGG
>NZ_QWLE01000137.1:0-2128 GCF_009917365.1 Neglectibacter sp. X4
CTTTTCCTCTCCTGTCTTTTTTTGATGCTTCCATTCTATCACAATTCCTCTACCTTGTGTAGACACTATCTAATGCAGTTCGGCCAAATAATGTGCAGCCGTTTCAATTATCCGACTGTATCAAAATCGACTTGGTAAGAAACCAAGTCATTGAGAACATGAGGTCATATCTGCAAAGGAACTTAAAGGACAAGTATTCTGATGAATTTCTCTCAATGATGAGTGTCACAAAGATGGAGTGCAATTTAACAATTAAATGTCTTGGCGATTGTAAGCCAAAAGATGTGATTAGATTATTTGAGAGGTCTTTTGCAAAGGTGACAGTTTATAAGGAAACCGACCCAAATGGAAAAACGCACAAAAAGCCCGAACGTGGAATCACAACAACAACCATCACCCACGCGGCTCGGCTGCTGTGCGTCCTGGCCCTTGCCATGACCATGACCACCGCCGCCTTTGCCGCCGATCCGCCTGAACCCGCCCAGCCGTCCCCCTGCTACCCCACCGCCGTCACCCGGAGCGAGGACGGCGGCGAGATCAGGAAGATGTACGACCTGGGGCCGGAGGACGACCCCGCTGGCATCCCCCGTTCCGACTTCGAGCAGGAGGGCTACCACTACACCCTCATTGACCTGCTGAAACAGGAGCTTCCCGCCAACGAGAGCCGACAGCACACCGAAACCGTGTCCGTGCCCAGCCAGAGCAAGGACATGGGCGCTGTGCTGGCCCTCCTGCCGCAGACAAAGGAGTTCATCACCGAGGACGGCCTTGCCGGGACGCTGGCCCTGAAGCTGGATACAGTAAAGGTGGAGGTGGCCGGGTATGGCAGCTCCGCCAGGAGCGTCACCGCCACCCGCACCTACCCCGGCCTTGCCGACCAGGACACGCAGTATATCCCCAAGTCCATCACCGACAACGGCCACTCCCTGACCCTCCAGACCGTTAACTGGCAGACCGAGGGGGACGGCCACTTTACCGCCGTTGCCTCCTACTCCGGCTCCGCCACCAGCTCCTATGTGAAGGGCTACACCGTCACCGCCGACTATGCGGGCACCGTCAGCCGTATCAACCTGAACAAAATCCGCTATGTGGCGATCTTCGAGGGCACCGCCCTGGAACCCGCCCCTACCGAGGAACCCGGCGACCCCCCTGACCCCGGCCTGACCGACCCCGCCGACCCCACCGCTCCCGTTGACCCCGCCGACCCCACCGGCCAGGACACCCCCACCGGCGAGAAGAACAGCGTCCTGCCCGTGGTGGCCATCGTCGTGGTGGTGCTGCTGGGCGGCGGCGTGTTCTACTTCATCAAACGCAGGAGGTAATCTACCATGAAGAAACTGACCACGCTTTTTTCCGTTCTGTGCCTGACGCTGGCCCTGACCGTCCCCGCCAGCGCCCTTGAGTACAATATCGACGGCCCCGGCGACCCAGAGTACGGCAAGTCCACTTCCATCGAGCCGGTGGTCACGGCTGACCGGGGCGAGCTGCCCAATGTGGATGTGAGCAAGAACGCGGCCCTGATCCCGCCCACGTTCGGAAGCCCCACCGCCTACACCCTGAACACGGGCAACCCCCTGACCCCCAATCTGGCCCCCGGCTATATGCTGGGCGAGGGGGCCGTTATCAACGGCAATACCGTCGTGACCGTGGCCCCGCCCGACTTCAACACCATCCCCAGCGGCATCGTGTCCGGCAGCGGCACCAACACCGGGGGCACGGCTACACCCACCCCCTCCACCGGCTTCACAGAGATCACATCCGACCTCTACTACCAGGGCGGCTATCTGGCGACCCTGAAAATCCCCAGCCTGAATGTGAATGTCAAGGTGTACGAGGGCACAAGCAGCTCCGTCCTGGCGAAAGGGGCGGGCCACTTTGAGGACACCAGCATTTGGGACGGCAACTGCGCCATCGCCGGTCACAACCGTGGGGCCAACTGCTACTTTGGCGACATCCACACCCTGAATGTGGGCGACACCATCACCCTGACCACCCGGCTGGGCACCCGCACCTATTCTGTCACCAGCGTGAACAAGATCAGCGAAACCGACAACGCCGTACTGCCGGATGCTGTCCGCTGTTTCCATCATGGCATCATCATCTTTGACCTTGAAAGGGTGGCCCTTGA
>NZ_QWLE01000138.1:0-2074 GCF_009917365.1 Neglectibacter sp. X4
ATTTAAGGTTGGCTCACTGCTGTGAATGGATTGCAGACGGTTTTTGGCTATCAGATTTTTCAGCCGCTCATCAGAAGATATTTGTTCCAAAGGGCAGCTTGCTCTATGCTCCCCATCCTCAACCCATGTATAAGTTACGGTTGCCGCTCCTTTTGACATAATCAGATTGTGTGGGCTGTCAAGAGCGCATATTTTGCCGTTTACGATAAATGCCACCTTGTCACAAAGTTCGGCTGCGTCCTGCATACTATGCGTCGTCAAAAGAATGGTTTTCCCTTTTGCCTTTTCCTCTAAAATCATATTTTTCATCATACGGCTGTTTGCGGGGTCAAGCCCGCTGGTCGGTTCGTCAAGGCAGAGCAGGACAGGGTCATGCAGCAATGCTTTTATAAAGTTTAAGCGGGATTTCATGCCCTTTGAATAATCGGCTACACGTTTATCTGCATCCTGCTCCAAACCTACCGTTTCCAAAAGTTCATCTATCGGGCGTGGCTTTTTTTCGTATAATGATGAGAAAAACTGCAAGTTCTCTCTTGCCGTCAGCTTTTCATACATTGTTGAAAATTCAAAATCAACCCCTATATTCTCATAAAAATTCTTTGTACGATTTTTACACTCAATGCCATTTACCAGACAGGAGCCTTGATATGTTCTCAACATTCCAATCAAGATTTTCTGCAATGTGCTTTTGCCTGCCCCAGATGGTCCTAAAAATCCAAAAATTTCACCCTCTGGAACAGAAAAACTCATACCAGAAATAAATGGGCTTTTCGTGTAACTAAACGAAAGATTTTCTACTATAATCATGTCTACCTCCATACTGTTTGACTTATTCAATCTATATAGTCAATTAAAAAGCTGTTTTAAGTCTGGCTGATTACCAGACTTTTTAAATAATTTGTGTTACCATACCATAAATCAAGGAATACAGAGCCTTATCATACTGTTCGCCAATCTCTGCTTTATGCAGCGTTGCAAAATAAATTGCGTGGAATGCGGCACTGAGAACCTTTACGTCTACTTCTTTTTTCACAGGAAATAGGGCAAGCATTTTTTCAATCGTATCTGTATCGTCCCGAAAATGCTCCTCCACAATTTCCCGTGGCAGCTTACGCACAAGCAATTCCACTTCATTAACATCAATCAATTTCAAAATCAGCATTTCCTCTGTCATTTTATAGAACTCAAATATCACATCGGTCAGCTTTTCCGCTGACAACTCTGTATTCGCAATGCCAGAAATGGTCTGATACAGCTTGCGGTTGACAGTTTCCTGCTGTTCTTGAATAACTTCAAACAAAAGTAATTCTTTTGATTTATAAAAGAGATAGAAAGTTCCTTTTGGAATATTAACCCGTTTCACGATTTCATCGACTGTCGTGCGGCGGACGCCATACCTCGCAAGGCATTTTGCCGCTTCTTCTTTCAGCCGCTTTCTGATATATTCCCGTTCCTGCTCTGAATAGCTCTTCGGCACTTTAACGCCTCCCATTTGACTAATTTCGCTTATACAGTCATTATATGCATTTTTTTAAACTCTGTCAATATTCTATTTCATAGAAGTTTAAATCGTTTATGAGAAATAACAGAAGTTTTTACCCTCCGAAAAGCAAAATATGCTGTTCCGTTGGTATTATCAATGCTTTCACAATTTGGGCAAACCAAAAACAAGAGGGTAAGAAATTTCATCCCTACCCTCTGATTTTAACTCTTTATGCGTATATGATTTCCTCGTTCACAATCTCCCTCGCACACGCCCTTATGTTACCTAGCCGCCCTGTCCATTCTAAGGCGTTTTCTTCCTTTAGCCGTTCCGTTATGCCCTGTGCCCGTTTCATGCCCTCTATAAGCCGTTCAAAGCGTTCCTGCGCCTGCCTGTCAATGTCGGCAAGATAGGAATTGAGCCTGCCGCTTGTGAGAAGATTGGTGTATGTAACCTTGCGGTAATGCTTCAGATATTCTAAGTGTCTCTGTCCCCATATGCCTATCGGCTGTTCTTCTTCGGTGGGTAATCTCAAATCGGGTATAAGATACCCATTTTCTTCGTGGTATGTGCCGCCTAACTGTTCAAATA
>NZ_QWLE01000139.1:0-2053 GCF_009917365.1 Neglectibacter sp. X4
CTTCTGATGAGCGGCTGAAAAATCTGATAGCCAAAAACCGTCTGCAATCCATTCACAGCAGTGAGCCAACCTTAAATGATATTTTTATGGATGTTACGGGGAGGACGCTGTTATGAGATTGAAAAAGCTGTTTTTATTGGATATGCGCTTTCAAGCCAAATATGGTTTTTATTTTTTATATGCAGTGTTGACGGTAATCTATATAGCAGTGCTTTTTGCGCTTCCCGAAAATTGGAAAGAAAAAGCTGCCGTAATTTTAATCTTTTCTGACCCCGCATCAATGGGGCTGTTCTTCATGGAAGCGATTGTCCTTTTGGAAAAGAGCCAGCATACAACCTGTGCATTGGCAGTTTCTCCTGTTCATGCGACGGAGTATGTGATTGCTAAAGTCAGTTCATTGTCAGCCATCTCACTTGTTGTAGCAGCTATTTTAGCATTAGCCGCAGATGCGGATAATTTACACATTGTGCTTTTTGGCACGTTTATATCCAGTGTGATATTTACATTATTTGGAATAATTGTTGCAACAAAAATTACAAGCCTTAATCAGTTTATATTGTGGACTGTGCCAATCGAAGCCGTTTGCTTTGTTCCTGCAATTTTGCATTTATTTAAGATTACTCCTGCATGGTGCGGGTATTATCCTGTCAATGTTTGTGTGGATATGGTTTCAGGGCATTCTTCGTCCGCAATAGGTTTTTTGGGCGTGGTGGAAACGATGGTAATTCTATTTGTGCTTTCAAGATTTTATGTCTTGAAAATGTGGGATAGCATGGGAGGTGTAAGGCTATGAAAGCAATTAGATTGAGCTTTTTCCAAATGGCAGCAGCTATGCGGCGGGACATGATGTTGTTTGTATCTTGTTTTTCGCCAATCCTTGCAGGCTTTTTCTTTCGGTTTGCCATACCTTTAATAGAATCTGCTTTGACAGATAGCTTTCATATAGCGGCAATTATTTCTCCCTATTACAAGTTGGTTGACATCCTGTTTGCAATGCTGTCATCCACTATGTTCTGCTTTGTTTCAGCAATGATTTCTTTAGAGGAAAGGGATGAAAAGACAGCCGTCTATTTATTCATTACGCCTTTAAGAAAAACAGGTTACATAGTTGCACGGTTTGGCGTGCCTTCTGCTATTGCATTTCTTGCGACTATTATTCTGTTGCCTGTTTTTAAACTGACGCCTCTTTCTCCGCTTACCATTTTATTGCTTGCGACGGGAGGAACCTTGCAGGGCATGATTGTTGCATTGCTTGTACTGACGGTTTCATCAAACAAGCTAGAGGGTATGGCAGTAACGAAGTTATCTACGCTGACTATTTTTGGCGCTGTTATCCCGTTTTTCATTACATCAGATATACAGTATGTAATATCTCCGCTACCCTCTTTTTGGATTGGAAAAGCGATTTTAGAAAATATGCCGCTTTATATGCTGCCCGCATTTGTTTTATCTGCTATGTGGATTTGCTTTTTGTTTAAACGCTATTTGCGTAAAATCTAGGAAGAAATAAGAGAATAAGCATCTGCTTTATGAAAGAAAAGGATTTGACATTATGAAAACAGAATGGTTGCTTTGCCCAATCTGCGGAAATAAAACGAGGTTGCAAATACGGGTGGACACAGAATTAAAAAATTTTCCTCTTTTTTGCCCTAAATGTAAACAGGAAAATTTCGTTGATGTAAAAAAATTACATATAAAAGTTATCAAGAAACGATTTGAATAAAGTGAAGAGCCAGACGCATAAGACGCAGAGCCGATGAACAAGTGAGTACGTTATCTCGCAGTTTGTTGGCTCTTTTTTAGTAGGATATAAGTTTGTAAAGCAAACGCCCACCATAATAAAAAAACGGTGTTTTGGTGGGCGGTATTGCTATGCCCGAAAAGACTTAACAGACACTCTCCAGACCTGTTTTAAGTTTGGAGATTTTTTATGTCTTTTTTTCGGATAGTAATCTGTCTGTTCATACAATGCAGAGTTCCAGAATCTTTTCCCAGATCCCCTTGTCACGCCACCGGCAGAAACGGCGGTGTACATTCTTCCAGTTCCCATACG
>NZ_QWLE01000140.1:0-1977 GCF_009917365.1 Neglectibacter sp. X4
CTGCGTCAGACGCATATTCTTTGTCAGCCCCCTTGCCATCCAGTAAAACAGCGCGTAACAAAACAGCAGCAGCGCCAGAAGCGCCAGCATCAGAACCGGATAAAACATCATAACCCGGTTTGTGTAAAGAGTGGAATATTCCTGGGGCCGCATGACAATGTTCAGGCTCAGGAACACCACCGGAAGAATCCAGAATACATACCATGTCCCTGGCATTTCAATTTCATCCAGAAGCCATCTTGCGGCATGGGTGGCCGGATACCACATAAGCCCCAGCAGCGTCCAGCAAAACAGGGCATAGGCCGCTGCCCCGCCCAGAGAAAAAACCACAGGGCCGCTTTTGGGCGAAAGCAGGGCGTCCGCCAGGACTGCCAGATTTCTCAAAGTGGAAAACGTCCCGCAGACCGCCAGAAATACGCTGACGGTTTTCCAGTAAGACAGCGTGATTGTCCGGCAGTAAAACAGGGCAGACAGCGCCAGCGAGGGAACCAGCCAGAGGTTCGTATCCCACCGGAATCTGTAACAGGCAGCGCCGCCCGCAACAGCCCACAGCAACAGAGCGGGGATTCCCCACAAAGCGATCCGTCTGCCCTTTCCATTCAGGTGTCCTTTCATGGGCAGATAACACAAAACAGCGCCGGGGATTATAACCGAAAGCTCCAGCATAGGGCGGAGAACTGTATCATTTCCCATCTCTAATGCCCTCCTCTCATCCGGGCATAAGTAAAAGCGAGAAACTGTTCCCGCACCTCCCGGTATTTTAACCGGCTGATTGGAACCGCTGTCCCGTTTTTCAAAAGAAAACGGTCAGCCAGCAGCTCCTCCACCTGCTCGAAATTGACCAGGACGCCCCGCGTACAGTCACAGAAATAGGGATAGTCCAGCAGCAAAGCCGCAAAATCCGCCTGCCGCATGGGGACGGTTATCTTTTCCCCGCTGGTGATATGGACTTCCACACAGCGTCCGCAGTATTCCGTATGGGTAATCTGGTGAAGCAGGAGCGGCTGCTGTCCTGCCGCGCCCGGAACCATCACACACTGGTTCTGTTCCAGAAGCTTTGCCCCGCACCGGGTCAGGGCCTGTGCCAGCTTTTCATAGGAATAGGGCTTGACCAGGTAAAATGCCGCCGCCACATCATAGCTGTCCACAGCAAATTCCTTGGTGGTTGTCGTAAAGATTAGCTGGCAGGCATCGTCCTGCTCCCGGATTTTTTTCGCCGCTTCCATGCCGGTCATGCCGGACATATAAATATCCAGAAAAATCACATCAAAGGTATCCGGGGCAAAGCCTGCAAGCAGGGCTTCGCCGCTTTCAAAAACTGCCGGGGCCGGAACCAGGACAATCCCCTGCTCCCGCGCCCAGCGGCAGATAAATTCCCGCAGTTTCCCAGCGTCTGCGGAAAGGTCGTCTGCAATGGCAATTCGCATCATTTTCGCCTCCTAACACAAAAGACTTCGTTTGTCAAGACCCATTATACCATATTTTCAGCGTCCTGACCTACATCTCATGCAGATTTTTGACATCTCATGCAGAGCCTATTGACAAGAACGGGAAAAACGCTATGCTAAATATATAACCGATTCCTTAAAAGGGTCGGTTTTTTTGATGCCATTTTTTCATTTTTATATACTGCGGAAAGGAGGAGCCGGATTGAGGATTGCACTTTATAATGAAAACCCCGGAGAACTGAAAGCACTGTCAGGGCAGCTTGACCGGTGCGCCAGGGAATACCTGCGTTTTGCGGAGATCGTCCCCTATGCCAGACAGGAGGATTTTTGCAGCATGGTGCGGGACGGGCCAGATTTTGACCTGTTTGTGGTGGCGCAGGACGGCACGTTCAGCCTGGAGGTGGTGGAACTGCTGCGGGAGGAACGGCCAAAGGCGCGGATTTTCTGGTTTTCTGACCTGGACTTCGCCCTGCGCGCCTACCGCTACAACGCGGACTGGTTTGGGCGAAAGCCGGTTGCCCTGCCCGCC
>NZ_QWLE01000141.1:0-1924 GCF_009917365.1 Neglectibacter sp. X4
CAATCCACAGCATCCTAAACAGTGTAGCATACCCCTGGAGAGGGGGCTATAAATACTACTCTTTTATAATACGAGGGCGATAGAATTACCCAGAACCATATACGCCTGCCGGGGCCGCACAGAGGATGCACATGATGACACGATCGTAATCGGTGGCGATCGCATGGCGGAGGAACAGCACGGCCCGAGGTTTCTGTTCCTGTCCATCGACAACGTGAAAAACGCTGCTTTTACCGACGGTTCCTCCCGCCTCACCCAGCCCATTTACAGCGTTATGGATCCCCTGTCCCTGGACTGGATGGTCTATTCCAGCCATAGCAGCCCGGGGAGAGCCTGGCTCTACGACATCTGGACGCCGACAAAGGAGTATCACCCCGGCCAGAAGATCCCCATTGTGCTTCACAGCAAGCACCCTCTGGCCATGGACTTTGACAACGGCAACGGGCCGACGATCGAAGTCTATACCAAAATGGCTGATGGTAAGGAGAACTCCCGTCAGACGCTGACACCTTTGGAGAGTGCGGCGACCATCGGTTTGCCGCAGCGGGGAGACAGCGCCTCTTGCGGCTACTACGCCACCTACCTCTATGAGGTGCAGGAGTACGACGTTGGCACGCTTCAGGTAGTGAAAGACAGCATCTCCTTCGACAGCGTCAACACCTGTAACTACGAGCGCCGGTTGGACAAGATCAATTACCTCGCTCCGCCCCCAGAGACAGAGGGCAAGGCAGCATCAAAGGATAGAGAGAAATACCTGACGTATCTCGAGGCACACAACAGATGGGGCGAGGGAAACCACGTCACAGACGCGATGCTGGAGGAGCTTAAAGAAGCGTTAGCCGCGTTAGATGTACCTGTAGTTACCTCACATCATACTACCGCTATATGGAGCCCGGCACCTTTGCGCTGAACGCCACCGTTGTGGAGCAGAAGATGCCCCCCCAAGGTGATGGCCTTTGAGAACCTGACGGTGGAGCTGCCCGACAACGGCGGCTTAAAAGACCTGCGCGCCCCCGTCCTGGAGGTCAGCCTGCAGTTGGTGGATGATCGTGCGGAAACAGGAAAGTACACCAAGTGGCTGCTTCAGGATTCGACGAAGCCGGGCACGGACGGAGACTTCGTCACCCAGACCGACAAGCTGGCCTTCTCCCTGGACGGAGGCAAGACGCTGATTCCTTTCGACACCCCCGTGGAACTGGGCAATCTTCCGGTCGGGGACGATATGGGCTTCTCCGGCGCCATCCTCACCGCCCAGGCTCCACTGGACGACCTCACGCAGGCGGAGCTGGTCGATCCAGATTCCTGGAACCCGGAAACCAGTACCTGGCGGCCGCTGGTGGAGGACGTCTACCAGATCGCGGAGCTGTACGTGGAGGGGAGCGGACCTATGGCTTTGCGGACTACGCCAAGCAATGGGGTGTCCGCTTCACCGACAAACGTGACTTTGATGTCTCCATGAAGATGACCCACAAGAACGGCACGGACTTCGCGCCGGAGGAATATACATATCTGGAGACAGATCCTCTCTACGGCGCGCCGTGGATGGGCAAGCACTACGTCTCCTTCGATGCCCAGAATTCCGACCTGGAGTTCGTCATCCAGCCCAAGGAGGATCGGCTCTTCCCAGAGGTGTCCTTCACCTTTGGCGACGGTGCCAAGCTCACCGGCTTCCATCTGGACGACAACGGCGACTATCGGCTGTTCTTCTTCGGTGGGTACAGTTAAGCACGGTAGTAAATAATCACCTTGTTTTTCAAATTTTCCGCCCAGTTTCTCAAATAATGATTTTGCCATTGTCTGTTACCTCCAGATAAAATATTCGCTCCACATATTTGTGCCTGCTGTCCTAAATAGTGCCTACATGAGTTAGGCACGAATGGCAGCCCAAATAGCGATACAACGGACGTGTACCGCAGCGATAAAG
>NZ_QWLE01000142.1:0-1893 GCF_009917365.1 Neglectibacter sp. X4
GGCAGTAACGAGATTAACGGTATTTGCCATTTATTGGCACTTCCTTTCTTGGATCAGGAAAGCCCCATAGCCTTTCTAAGCTGGGAATCACCGCCCATTTGCGGCGATCTGCCAGCTTCAGCGGGTTTAGCGCCGTAGAATTTGACAGGCCGGGCTTCCGCTTTGATTTTGTCGATCACACCCTTCAGGGTGGTAATGGCCTTTTCCATGGCTTCCGGGCTGGACACGTTCAGAGCGTCCAGCAGTTCCACAGGAAGGCCGCTTTCGGTCAATTTCTCTTTGGCGGTCAACAGCAATTCACGCTGGGCCAACTGCTGTTCCCTCTCAGCAAGGGCGGCTTCCCCCTTGCGCTTTTCGGCGGCAAGGCGTTCGCCCACAATGCGGTTTACATCGTCCTGGCTGAAGGTCTTTTCCCCGGCTCCACTCTCCGGGTTGGTGTTGGTGGCCTTGTTTTCATCCATCGTCTATTCCTCCATGTTTTACGCCGTGAGTGCGGCTAAATATGAAAAAAGCGTGGGAACCGTCCATAGCAGACAGTTCCCACGCCGTTTTCGCACAGCTTCCACCCGGTAGGGGGTGGGGTACTTTGATAGCCTAATTATACCACATAGGGGGGTAGGGGGTCAAGCCTTTATTGAGCTATTTTGTAGGCTTTTTGGCGTTTTTGGGAATGAAATACACGTTATTATAGGGGGGCTTTCCAGGCGTTTTCTTGACTTTTAGGGCGGGTAAAATGCCCTTCAGGTATGCCACAGCTTGGACAACGATCGTTTCATCGTCCGGGGTATAGCTGATATGGATTTTCACTGGCATTGTACCACCATCCCCAAAACATACTCGACAGCCGCCACAGGATCAGCCACAAACCGCTTGAAGGTATTTTCAATCCACCGGGTGGCTTCCCGATCGCCCATCCCCGCCAAGTGCTCCCAAATGGTCGTAGAACCAGCCCCGTAGCCGTGCATGGCAAGATATTCACAGTAGCGCCGCAAGGCGTTTTGACAGGGTTCTTTGCGTTCTGTGCGCCATCCATGCAAGGCCAGCAGGACAACCCCCACAGTGGAAACATAGTGTTCGCCGTTGACAATCTTAGTATGCTCCACAATATCACCTTACCCTTCAGCGCCCAAAGCAATATCAATATCCCGTTTCAAACTCACCATTTCAAGGTCAACCCCATAGAGGGCCGGGGCGAACTGCGCCGGTTCACAGCCGTTTTCCTTGATCCGATCCAGCGCACAGGCCACGGCAAGGATCGTGGAGTGGATTTTCTGCACCCGGTCTTTCACCGGCTCCATGCCCATCTTGAAATCATCGGCGGCGGCACCCTGCCCCCGCATGAAGCCGCACTGGAAGGCAATCTGGATTATGTCAAACGGTTCAGCGGCTTCAGCCTTAATGGCGTTCAGTTCGTCCGGGATCAAGTCAAGATTTTCGGGAACCTTGACGGCCTGAATACTGGAAATAAATTTATCCATTATGTAATTACCTCACTTTCATTTGTTCCACGTTGTAATAGCTGACAGCGGCAAGGAAGCCGGTGTAATTGAGATAGTCGGCAGTGAAGTCACCCACGCCGAAAGCGCCCCAATGCTTAAATTCCTTATCCTTGGCGAAAGATACGGCCTTTTTCCCAAAGAGCGCCACGGCCTTAGACACGGGCAATACATCATCTCGCCCAATCAGAATAGCTTCACGGCGAAACAGTTCATCAGCTTGCAGTTTATTCAAAATTCCCATAGTATAAAATCCTTTCTTGTCAGGCGGGGCGGTCTGTGTTACAATCTCCATAGACCGCCCCTTGGTGGGTAGGTTCCGGCTCCTATGTGTCAGGTTGTGGAAGGCGTGACACATGGGGGCTTTCTTACACATTGATGTACGGGAAGCAGGATA
>NZ_QWLE01000143.1:0-1789 GCF_009917365.1 Neglectibacter sp. X4
GGCAGTAACGAGATTAACGGTATTTGCCATTTATTGGCACTTCCTTTCTTGGATCAGGAAAGCCCCATAGCCTTTCTCAGTTGAGCATCAGCCCCATTGGGGGTTGCAGTTACCTCGCTGGCGGCAGTGGCTCCACTGATCCGCACGGCCTTGGGATTCTCCGCTTTGATTTTGTCGATCACACCCTTCAGGGTGGTAATGGCCTTTTCCATGGCTTCCGGGCTGGACACGTTCAGAGCGTCCAGCAATTCCACGGGAAGGGCGTTTTCGGCCAGTTTCTCTTTGGCGGTCAACAGCAATTCACGCTGGGCCAACTGCTGTTCCCTTTCAGCAAGGGCGGCTTCCCCCTTGCGCTTTTCGGCGGCAAGGCGTTCGCCCACAATGCGGTTCACATCGTCCTGGCTGAAGGTCTTTGCCCCGGCTCCACTTTCCGGGTTGGTGTTGGTGGTCTTGTTTTCATCCATTTCAATTCCTCCGTTTAACGCCGTGAGTGCGGCTAAATATAGAAAAAAGCGTGGGAACCGTCCATAGCAGACAGTTCCCACGCCGTTTTCGCACAGCTTCCACCCGGTAGGGGTGGGGTACTTTGATAAGTTAATTATACCACATAGGGGGGGAGGGGTCAAGCCCTAATTGAGCTATTTTGTGGGTTTTCCGTGGTTTTTAGTGGTGATATACACGTTATTATAGGGGGGCTTGCCGGGTGTATTCTTGATTTTTACGGGGGGTAAAATCCCCTCCAGGAGCGTCACGATCCGGGCCTTTGTCGCTTCATCGTCCGGGGTATAGCTGATATGGATTTTCACTGGCATTGTACCACCGTCCCCAAAACATATTCAACAGCGGCCACAGGGTCAGTCACAAACTGCCTGAAGGTGGTTTCAACCCACTGGGCGGCTTCCTGATTGTCCATCCCCGCCAAATGCTCCCAAATGGCCTTAGAACCTTTACCATAGCCGTGCATGGCAAGATACTGGCAATACCGCCGCAACGCTTCACGGCAAGGCTCCTTGTGGTCTGTCCGCCATCCATGCAAGGCCAGCAGGACAACCCCCACGGTAGAAACATGGCGCTCCCCGTTGATGATCTTGGTGTGTTCCATCAGGTAGCCCCGCCCTTCTTGACTAACTGCCGTACAAACCCGGCAATCAACTTCAACTGCCGTTCATCAGCCTGGGCCAGCATATGGAGAACGTTAGCGGGAAGTTTGGTGGCCCTCTGGCCCCGCATGAAGCCGCACTTGAAGCCAAGGGAAATTAGGTTGAAGGGGTTATCAGAAACATTCTTAATCACATCCAGTTCATCGGCGGTTAGATCAAAGGCTTCCGGAATTTCAATATCATCAGCGGCAAGAACAAAATCTTTAGCGTTCATTATGTATTACCTCACTTTCATTTGTTCCACGTTGTAATAGCTAACAGCGGCAAGGAAGCCGGTGTAATTGAGATAATCGGCAGTGAAGTCACCTACGCCGAAAGCACCCCAATGCTTAAATTCCTTATCCTTGGCGAAAGATACGGCCTTTTTCCCAAAGAGCGCCACGGCCTTAGACACGGGCAACACATCAGCCGAACCGATCAGGACGGCTTCACGGCGGAACAATTCATCGGCTTGCAGTTTATTCAAAATTCCCATAGTATAAAATCCTTTCTTGTCAGGCGGGGCGGCGGTGTGCTATAATGCTCTTGCCGCCCCTGTTGTGGGTAGGTTTTCGGCTCCTATGTGTCAGGTTGTGGAAGGCGTGACACATGGGGGCTTTCTTACACATTGATGTACGGGAAGCAGGATA
>NZ_QWLE01000015.1:0-54872 GCF_009917365.1 Neglectibacter sp. X4
CACATGGAAAATCTGACGGGCATATCAGCGCCCGTCAGACCGTTACCTTGTGTAGTCCCTTGTAAACTGTACTTTATAAGGTTTGTCACAATTCCCTGGGAGGTAATGTCCAAGGTGCCGTAGCTTGCCTGCCAGCCGCTTAGAGAGCCGGGATTCATAATATGCAGCCCCTCTTCATAGTCAGTCAAGGCGCGGTGGGTGTGGCCAAACAGCAGCACCTGGGCTTTCTGCTCCCGGGCGGCGCACACAGCGTTATAAAGCCCGGATTTCACCCCGTAGGCATGTCCATGGGTATAAAAGACCTTTACACCCTCAAACTCCCAGAGGCCGGTTACAGGCAGTTCAGAACCCCAGTCGCAGTTGCCCCGCACCTGCAAAAACATCTTCTCCGGAAAGCTGGCTTTAAGCCGCTGCGCCTCCACCTCCCCGTCTCCTAAGTGGATAACCACTTCCGCCTTGGGCTGGGCAAGGATAGCCCGGCGCAGGGAGATGCTGTCCCCGTGGGAGTCTGATACTACTAAAACACGCATAACGTCACACCTTTTCACTTGAAATTCATCAATTTCCCAACCCGCGCATAGTATAGAAAGTATGGGAAAGGAGGGAAGGCTTATGGATAAGCCCCGCAATACGCAAAACAAACAGTTGGAAAACCTTTTGCGGGTTACAGCCCAGCGCATGGGCACCACCCCGGAGGATTTAAAAACCGCCGCCCAGAACGGCGACCTGTCCCGGATGATGGGGAACATGGGCGCGAAGGAGAGCGCCGCTATGCAAAAAGTACTCACCGATCCGGAGGCAGCAAAAAAGCTGCTTTCCACGCCCCAGGCGCAGGCACTTTTAAACCTTTTAGGCGGCGGGAAACAGAAATAAAAGCAGCCTGAAAAACCGGGGCAGGAAAGGAGGCGTCCCTGTGGAAGATCTTTCCCAGCAGATTAACAGTATTTTGTCAGACCCCAACAGTATGCAGCAGATACAAAGCGTCATCAGTTCCCTGGGGCTGGGGGACACCGGGCAGCAAAAGCAGCAGGCGCCAACTCAGCAGCCAGCCACAGGAAGCGCTGGCAGTACGCCAGACCTTTCTGCCCTGGCAGGAATGCTGGGGGCGCTGGGCAATGATCAGGCCGCAGGCAGCCAGCAGAGCCAGCCCCAAAACGCTCTGGCAAACCTGGGCGGCCTTGGGAACAACACCCAAATGCTGAGCATGCTCACAAAGCTTGCGCCCCTTTTAAGCCAGGTGAACCAGGAGGATGACTCCACCCGCCTGCTCTATGCCCTGCGCCCGCTCCTGGGGGCAGAGCGCCAGAAGAAGGTGGACGAAGCTTTGAAAATCCTGCAAATGATGCGGCTGCTGCCTCTCTTAAAAGAGAGCGGCGTGTTTTCCGGCCTGCTCTCCGGGCTGATCTAGTGGGCGCATTACCAATCTTCAAAGGCCTTTCTGCGCCCCTGTACGCAGAAACTAGCGCATGGCAGGAAGCTTTTATGTTCCTTCATTTCTTTTTATAAAATTTCCAATGAAAGCGCAGGTGAGGGGCTATGCCCGGTGAATTTGACATGAGGCGGATGCAGGAGGAGGCGGCCCGGCGGGCCAGGGAAATGCAGTCCCGGGCGCGGATGCCCCAGCCCCGGCACACCCAGGGAGAGGGCAGGCCCTCAAAAGAATCCCCCAAAGAGCCGCCCAAGGCCCCGGCGGAAGCGCCCCCGCCACCTGAACCACCCCCTGCCCCCCAAGGCCGGCCTGTCCAGGCAGAGGGGGCAAACAGCTTGCTGGAAAATCTGTTCAAGGATAAAGAGCGCACCATCATCCTGGCCCTGCTGATCCTGCTGGGCAGCGAGGAGGGAAATCAGGAGCTGCTGTTTGCCCTGCTGTTCCTGCTCATGTGAAAAAACCAGCGGCGCGGGCAGATATGTCCCCACAGCACGCAGCCAGAGCGCGGTAAGCGCAGCGCGGGAGTCCAGAGGGCCTTTGGCCCTCTGGCAGGGTGCAGGGGCCTGGCCCCTGCCCGCCAGAGGCAAAAAAGCGCGCCCCAGCAAGATTACCGCACCTGCCCGCTTCCCCGAATGAGGAACTTGTGGGAGGTAAGGGCTTGAAGGCCCATAGGCCCCCGGGCGTGCAGCTTCTGGGTAGAAATGCCGATTTCCGCCCCCAGGCCAAATTCGCCCCCGTCCGTAAAGCGGGTGGAGGCGTTTACATATACGGCAGCGCTGTCCGCCTGCTGGAGGAAGCGCTGGGCATTGGCATAGCTCTCGGTGACAATGCACTCGCTGTGCCCGCTGGAATACGCCGCAATATGGTCAAGAGCTTCCTCCAAAGAATCCACCACCTTTACAGCCAGAATATAGTCCAGATATTCTGTGGCCCAGTCCTCCTCTGTGGCAGCCAAAGCCTCCGGCAGGATAGCCCGCACCCGGGGGCAGCCCCGCAGCTCCACCTGCTTCTGGGAAAGCCGCCGGGCCATGAGGGGCAGGGCCTTGTCCGCAATGGCACTGTGGACAAGCACAGTTTCAATGGCATTGCACACCGAGGGCCGGGAGGTTTTGGCGTTAAAAATAATCTCCGCAGCCATGTCCAGGTTGGCGGATTCATCCACATACACGTGGCAGTTGCCCACCCCGGTTTCAATCACAGGCACCTTTGCCTGCTCCTTCACAGCCCGGATAAGCCCCGCACCGCCCCGGGGGATAAGCACGTCCAAATAGGCGGTAAGGCCCATCAGTTCCTTTGCCGCCTCCCGGCCCGGGTCTTCCACAAGCTGCAAACTGCCCAAAGGCAGGCCTGCCCCTGTAAGGGCGTCACACAGCACCCGCACAATGGCCTTGTTGGAGCAAAGGGCCTCCTTGCCGCCCCGGAGGATAACGGCGTTTCCCGCCTTCAGGCACAGGGCGCAGGCGTCGCTGGTCACATTGGGCCGGGCCTCATAAATAATGCCCACCACTCCCAGGGGGACGGTAATTTTCTGGATTTCCAGGCCGTTGGGCCGCTTTTCCCCTAAAAGCACCTGCCCGATAGGATCCGCCGCCTTTGCCACCTCTTCCATAGCCGCCGCCATGGAGGCGATGCGCTCCGGGGTCAGCCGGAGCCTGTCCAGAAGGGCGGGGGTGAGGCCCTTTTCCTCCCCCGCCGCCAAATCTTCCCGGTTTGCTATGAGGATTTCCTCCTCATGGGCCAGCAGCGCCTGGGCGGCTTTGTGCAGGGCCGCTTCCTTTTCCGGGCCTAAAACTGCCAGGGTGTGGGCGGCTTTCCTGGCCAGCGCCCCCATTTCCTCCAACTTTGTCATCCGCTTTCCTCCTTGCCGGTTCACGCCCGCTCCAGGGGGGATATATCAACACCCTCCCCATGGGAGCGGAAAAAGCCTAACAGCTTCTCCTTTATCTGTTCTGTGCCGCCGGAAGCGTCGCTCTCTATGTTCAGGGGCAGGATGGGATCGTGAACGGAAAGCCGCAGCAAAAACCATCCTTCCCCCTCCCCCTTGGGGAAGGAAACCCGCAGGCCCTCCCGGCTGTCCGGGGCAATCTGCCAGCTTTGGGCCTTGGCATATGCCTCCAGGCTGTCAATCAGCTTCTGGCCGCAGGCCCGGAAATCCTCTGACAGAATGGGCAGGCGCACTTCCTTTTCTTCCACAGCCTCCCGCAAAGGGGCCAGCAGGGATTTCAAATCCTTCCCCTCTTTGCGCAAAGCCGCCAGCTTGATGATGATTTTCGTCACCAGATAGGCCCCGTCGTCCAGGAAATAGTTTTCCCGCATGGCGGCGTGCCCGCTGGTTTCGATAGCCAGGGGGCAGTCTGTGCCCTCCTTGTTTAAGCGCAGGGCCTCGTTTATCACGTTCTTATAGCCCCGCTTAAAGCGGTGGTGCCGTCCCCCCAGGGTTTCCTCAATGTAGGTTTTCAGGCCGTCGGAGGTGATGGAATCAGTGACAATGGTGCCCCCCGGGGCCTTTTCCAGGGCTATGGCGGAAGCAAGGGCCACCAGGCGGTTCCGGCTGATTTCCTGCCCTGTGCTGTCCACTGCCGCGCCCCTGTCCACGTCTGTGTCGAATATCACGCCCAGGTCTGCCTTTGCCCGCACCACAGCCTGGGAAATGGACGCCATAGCCTCCTTGTCCTCGGGGTTGGGAATGTGGTTGGGGAACATGCCGTCCGGCTCTAAAAACTGGCTGCCGGAAACATCCGCCCCTAAAGGCTCCAGCACCTCCCCGGCATAAAAGCCCCCGGCCCCGTTGCCTGCGTCCACCACAATGTGCAGGCCCTTTAGGGGATGATCGTAGTCCTCCCCGTTTACCTCCCGCTTAATCTGCTCCCGCAGGCCCTGGGCATAGGTTTTCATGTGGCAAACCCCTTTCCAGGCGCCAGGGCACTCCTTTTCCGGGCACAGGCCCTGCTGGGCATACGCCAGGATTTCCGAAATGTCCGGGCTGTCCAGCCCCCCTTCTTCTGTAAAGAATTTCAGGCCGTTGCGGTAAAAGGGGTGGTGGCTGGCGGTTATCTGCACCGAGCAGTGGCAGGGAAGGTTTTTCACCGCCATAAACATGGAGGGGGTGGAGGCAAGGCCGCAGTCTAATCCCTGCACGCCATACCGGATGAAAACCCTTTTCAGCGCCTCCAATATCCGCGGCCCGGAAATCCGGGAATCTCGGCCCACCGCTATCCGCAGGCCCTCTGCCGGATGGCCCAGGCGCTTTTCGCACCACATGAGGAAGGCCCCGGCAATGGCCTCCACTACCTCGTCTGTCAGGGTGACAGGCAGCCCTTGGGGATTTTCACACGCCTCCCCCCGGATGTCTGTGCCGCTTTTCAGTTTACTGTATTCCATATGGAACCTCCTTTTTCCTGTAAGACCTTGGGGCCTTGCATCCCCTCACTGCCCATGCCGCGCGCCCCTGGGGCCTTTCGCAGGCTTTTGCCGCATGTGCCGGGGCCGCACCTTCTTTTTCACCTTCAGCATCCGGGCCAGGGCTTCCCCCTTGGGCAGCATGGCCACGTCGTCATAACTCACCGCCCGGAACGCCACAATGCACAGGACATATACCCCCACAGCCACCATAATGGCTGGCAGCAAAGCAATCCGGGGGCTTACAAGCAGGCACAGGCCATAATAACAGCCATAGGAAACAAGGCCCATCACAGCGGAGGAAAGCAGGATGGGCAAAGAGATGCCAATCACGCTGTCCATGTTGGGCAGGCTTCCCTTAATGGCAATGAAGTTTAAAACCATCATCACAAAGTAAGCCGCCGCTGTGCTGATGGCGGAACCCATGGCGTTAATCTCCGGGATGCCTGCCAGCGCATAGGAAAGGGCTATCTTGATAATGCCGCCTGCCGCCATGTTCAGCACCGGGATAACAGGCCTGCCAAAGGACTGCAAAATGGCGTTGCCCGTATACAGGGTGGCGTTAAAGGCGATAGCCACGCTGAGCATGGAAAGCAGCGGCGCTGTGGCGGCGGCCGTCTCCGGCCTTCCGGCTAAAAGCAGGCCGCAGATAGGCTCTGCGAAAATGGCCATCCCCACACTGGCGGGAATGGAAATCAGCAGGGTCACCCGCATGGACACAGAGGAAATCAAATCCACCGACCGCCTGTCCTTAGAGGCAATGGCCCCGGAAAGGGCAGGCAGCAGGGAGTTTGCAATGGGGATAACAAAGGCCCCGGGCAAATCGAAAAATTTCCGGGCATGGCCCAGCATGGCCCGCAGGCTCTCCGAGGCCTCCTGGGTGAAGCCCGCCGCGTTTTGCAACCTGTCCATAATCACCGCAGAGTCCACAGAGTCCAGCACGCTTAAAAAGCAGGAGCCTAAGGTGATGGGCACCGCAAAGCGGGTGAGGAGGATAAGCAGCTCCTTGCGGGAGCGCATAGGGGAATCGTCCTGGCTTAAAGCCTCCCTGTCCCGGCGCTTCTGGCGGATTTTGGCAAACACCAGGTACAGCATCCCTAAAAAAGCGCTGACCGAAACCCCCACAATGGCCCCCACTGCCGCCCACATGTGGGAGTCATACTGCCGGAGGATAAACACCGCCAGCCCCACGCCGATAATCACCTTGGTAATGGCCTCAATGCTCTGGGAAATGGCTGTGGGCACCATGTTGGAGCGCCCCTGGAAATAGCCGCGCAAGGCGGACATAATAGACAGGAAGAACAGGGTGGGGGCCAGGGCAACAATGGTATAGCTGGCCCGGGGGTTGTTGTAGAACCCGGCTATCTGGTTGGAAAAGAAAACCATCAGCAGGGCGCCCAGCAGCCCGATGGAGAAGAACAGCCAGAAGGCTACGGCAAACACCCGGTCTGCCTCCCTTTTGCGGCCCTGGGCATAGGCTGTGCCCACCATGCGGGAAACGGCAATAGGCAGGCCCGCGGTGGAAAGCATGAGAAACACAGCGAAAATATCATAGGCTGTGTAGAAATAGGACATGGCGGAAGGCTCGATGATATTCGCCAGGGGAATGGAAAACAAAAGCCCCAATATTTTTACAAGCAAAGTAGAGGCAGACAAAATTGCCGCCCCTTTCATGAAGCTTTGTTTCTTCTCCTGTGCCATAAAGTCTCCTGCCGTCTTAAAGGGTTGCGCCCAAATCTTGCGCTGGACTTGTGTTTGCATTGGATATATTGTACCCCAAACCTGGAAAAAGGTCAATCTTTATGGGATTAGTTTTCGCAGGGAAGCGGAAAATTTGCAGGGCAGGATAGTTTTTCCCAAAGCCTGCCGGAAAGGGGATGCAGCCCTAAAAGCGGCGGGAAGCATGCGCCGCCTTTATCCGGAAGGCCAGCCCCCTCCGCGCCCGGGGGTTTTATGGCTCCTCTCCCAGCAGCCGGAAAAGCTCCCCCCGGTACGCTTTGAAGGCGGAAGGCAGGGTGATGTCCCGCCGCAAGTCCTCCTTTGACGCCCAGAAGAACCCTGGGCAGGGCCTTTCCGTCTCCCCGGCCCAGGCTGTCATGCGCCACTCCAGGTGGGAGAACACATGCTGGGCATTGCCCAGCTTCCAAAGCGCCCCGGGCTTCGCGCCCCACTCCAGCAGGACACCCCGGGCCTCCTCTTCCGTAAGCCTCCCCTGCACGCCCGGCAGCTCCCACAGCCCCGCCAAAAGCCCCTTTTCGTCCCTTTGGCGCAGGGCGGCCCGGCCCCCGCAAACCAGCAGGAACACCGTCCGCTCCTCCACCCGCCGGGGCTTCTTCTGGGCCTTTACCGGCAGGGAGCCTTCCACCCCCAAGGCCCTGGCTCTGCAAATTCCTTCCAGGGGGCAGCTTTTGCAGGCGGGGTTCCCTCCCGGCAGGCAGATAAGCGCCCCAAGCTCCATCATGGCCTGGTTAAAATCCCCTGCCCGGCCCTGGGGCAGGATGGCGGCTATCTCCTGCTCCGTCTTTTTCTTCACCGCAGGGGACAGGATGTCCTCCTCCCGGCACAGCAGCCGGGATACCACCCGCAGCACATTGCCGTCCACTGCCGGGGCCTGCACCCCAAAGGCAATGGACGCCACAGCCCCCGCCGTATAGCTGCCCACCCCCGGCAGGGCCAGCAGCTCTTTCACAGTGCCGGGGACTTCCCCGCCATATCGCTCCGCCACCAGCTTTGCCGCCCTGTGGAGGTTCCTGGCCCGGCTGTAATATCCCAGCCCCTCCCATAGCTTCAGCACCTGTTCTTCCGGGGCCTCTGCCAGTGCCTCCACTGTGGGCAGCGCCTCCATAAACCGCTGGAAATAAGGCTTCACCGCCTCCACCCGGGTTTGCTGCAGCATAATTTCCGACACCCACACCCGGTAAGGCCTTGGGTCCTCCCGCCAGGGCAGCGCCCTGGCATTTTTTTCATACCAGGCAAGCAGCAGGCCAGGCGCTTGCCCCAGTATATCCTCCATCCCTGCCCCTCCTTTCCCAACCTTCTGCCCGCCGCGTCCGGCCCGCAAACAGAGGGGGCATGGTTCCATGCCCCCTCTCCGCGCCTTTGCCGCGGCGCCGTTTTGAAAAAACGGCGGTTTGCGGCCCGGTTCTATCCTTCCCGGGCGCTCTGATACACCGCCAGCATCAACTCCATCGTGTCCCGCACCCCGGGGATGTCATTGGGGAAAGGCTCTCCTGCCTGCACGCAGCGGTAAAAATCCCCAATGCACAGCCCATGGCTGCTGCCCCAATAGGCCTTGCCAGCCCCGGGGCCGCCTCCCTGGGGGAAAGAGCGGTGCTCTGTCCGGCCGTCTGCCCAAAGCAGGGTGACGTTCTCCTCCTCCATGCGCAGGGTGGCGTTTTCGCACGCCAGCTCCAGCATCACAGGGGAATTGGCGCAATAGGCGGTGGTGGCGTAAAACAGGGCGGTGCGCCCGTTAAAGTCGATGGCAGCCTCCAGGGTATCCTCCACCTCGATAACGCCCTTTAAGTGCCTGTTTGCCATGGAGGCCTCCGCCCCGCTGGCTTTGCCGAAAAACTGCACCAGTAAATCCAGGGTGTGGATAGACTGGTTAATCAGCGCGCCGCCGCCTTCTGTCGCAAGCTTCCCCCGCCAGCCGCTTTCCGTATAATAGGCCGCGTCCCGGCTCCAGGTGACAAAAGCCCTGCCGCCTAAAAGCTTTCCCGGTTTGCCGCCTTCCAGCAGCTCCCGGAGCAGCCGGACGCTTGGGTTGTAGCGGTTCTGGAAGCACACGCCAACGCGCACGCCGGGGATGTCCCCCAGGCTGGAAAATGCCTGCCACTGCTCCCGGTCTATCACCGGGGGCTTCTCCGTGAAAACGTGGATGCCACGCTGGGCGCAAAGCTTTGCCATAGGGGTGTGCAGATAATGAGGGGTACACAGATGCACCACCTCCGGCTGCTCCTTTTCCAGCAGTTCCTCTAAAGAGCCATAAGCCCTGGCCCCGAATTTCTCCCCAAAGGCTTGCGCCCGCTGGGGGATGATGTCTGCGCAGGCAATCAGCTCCGCTTCCTCCATGTCCCGCAGCACAGCCCCATGCACCTGGGCAATGCCGCCGCAGCCGATAACCGCGCTTTTCAAGCTTCCTTCCACAAGCTGTCCCTCCCGTTTTCCATTATTGCGCCGCCGGTATTTCCTGTAAAATACCCCGCAGCGCGTCCAAGGCGGTTTTCCAGGCGACCTTCCCGTCGGTTTCCTCCCGCTTCTGGGCGTGCTGCTCCAGAGCGGCAAGGCCCATAAAGTCTGTCAGGTGCGGCTCCAGGGAGAGGAAGCCCGCAAAGCCCCCAGCAATCAAATCAGACAAAATTTCTTTCACGTGCCCGTCTCCCTTTCCGGCGGGCACCACCCGTTTTTCTTCTGCCAGGCAGTCTTTCACATGGATATAGGCAATATAGGGCTTCAGCATCTGGTAAGCTTCCAGGGTGTCCTGGCCCACCTCCACAAAGTTGGAGAAATCGAAAATCCCTTTAAAATGCGGCCCGTAAAAGGCTTTCATCAACTCCAAACACCGGGGGGCTGTGTCCCCGTAAATTTCCTTTTCGTTTTCGTGGAGCAGAACCGCGTCCCAGCGTCCCGCTTCCTCCGCAAGGGCGCCCACCCGGCTGAAAACCTCCTCTTTGCAGTCTGCCGGAGATTTCCCCTCCGGCAGGTAAAAGCTGAACATCCGCAGGAAGGGCGCGTCCAGCTCCTTCTGGATTTCCAGGGTGCGCTTGAACTTTTCCATGTGCCCTTGGGAATCGTCCGCTATGTTGATTTTCCCAATGGGCGAGCCGATGGAGGACACCTTGATTCCGGCCTCCGCCAGCTTCCCCTTCACCTCCCGCAGCTTCTCCGGGGTGAAATCGGAAACATTGATGCCGTCCGCGGCCCGCAGCTCTATGTAGCCCAGGCCAAATTCCTTCACAGCCGCAAGCTGCTGGTCAAAGCCCGGGGCAATCTCATCTGAAAATCCGGACAAAATAATTTTTTCCATTAAAATCGCCATGCGATACAGAATACGCACAAAAAGAGATGAAATATCAACCTTTTGTGCCCGGTATCGTTCCTTTCTTTGTATTTTTCACGCGAATGCCCTTCCTCGGTTTTTCGGTCAGCCATTCCCTTGGGGAATGGTTACCTTTCTTTTAAAAAGGCTTGCAGGGGTGCGGGGGTGAGCGTCTGCCAGTGGCAGACAAGATGCGAACCGACCGAGCCGGCAGGCGAGACAGCCCCGAGGTCTTACACGTTCACAATTTTCTCCCCGTCAAAAATCAGGATCCCCAGCCCCTCCCCGGTGGTGCCGCCGGAAAGCAGGTGCTGCTTAAAGGCCCGGCGCATGGAGGTGTCCTCTGGAAGATCTGCGGCAGGCAGGGTGTGCTGAGGCCCGAACACCCGCCAGGCGTCTCCGAATTCCTCTGCGTCCGCCTTGATGATGTCAAAATCAGACTGGAAATCTACGATATTGGAGCCGGGCTTCAGGATTTTCTTATACTCCGGGTACAGCAGCCAGGAATGGCACACGCACAAAAGCGGCCCCCCTCCCAGCTCTTCCTTGAAAAAGGCATAGGCCTGCCGGTAGGAGTCCATCCGGGCCTCCCTGTTAAACGGCTCGCCGCTGGAGGGGATGTGGATGCTTTTCACCTTGTCCCCGGGGCGCAGGGAAAAGCCGTTTTTCTCATAGGCAGGGCCGTCGTAGGCGCGGTTTTCATACTCCAGCCGGCCCAGCTTCACAATGTCGCAGGAATAGAAAATGGGATACCAGAAGGCCACAAAGGTGCCCCACACATCGTGGTTTTCCTTGCACTCCAATGCCTTATAGCGCAAGTCGGAGAAGGTGGCCCAGAAAATGTCCTCGCCCACGCCCTTCTTTTCATAGTCCCCTTTGGCACGCCTGGCCCCCTGCATGAGGAAAAGCATCCAAACGGTATAAGGGCTTAAAGCTGCCTTTTCCGCCATGGCGTCAATGGCGGGCTGGGCATCCTTTGTGGAAAAGCCGTTCTGGTAAAAAGCGTCCAGGGCCTCTAAAAGGGCCGGGGCCTGCCCCTTGTCCTCCATTGCCCGGGCGCTTTCCAGCAGGCTTGCCTTGGCTTCCTGGGGAAAGCCGGTTTTGTCCATAAGCAGCGCCATAAAATCCAAATCCAAGTTTTTCACGCAAGTACCTCCCGAAAAGTTTTATTTTCCTATTTTCTCTGTGTCGATGATGATATTCACCGGCCCGTCGTTTTCCACCAGCACGTGCATGTGCTCCCCGAATTCCCCGGTTTCCACCCGCACCCCCAAAGCCCGGGCCTTTTCCACCACCCGCTCATACAGGGCCTTTGCCAGCTCCGGCGGGGCCGCCATGTCGAAGGAGGGCCTGCGCCCCCGCTTGCAGTCTGTGCCCAGGGTGAAGTTTGACACCACCAGCAGCTCCCCGCCTACGTCCAGCAGGGAACGGTTCATCTTGTCCGCCTCGTCTTTGAAAATCCGCAGCCCGCAGATTTTCTCTGCCAGGAAGTCTGCCTGGGACTCCCCGTCCCCCTGCAGCACCCCCAGAAAGGCTACAAGGCCCTCCCCGATGCTCCGGGGGCTTAGGCCCTCCACTGTGAGGACTGCCCGGTTTACCCGCTGCAATACAACCCGCATATTTATCCCCCTTTTTTGCTCCCGGCTGCCCGGGAAAAATCCCCCGCTGGTTTCTGGATTTTTGCCGCTTGTTGTCAAGGGACAATCCTGTTACAGGTGTGACAATTTGTTTACAAAACAGCAGGTTTTTGCTTTATTTTACCAGTTTTAACACTTTGTTCACAATTGGTTTTGCAAGAAACCCAGCCCCGTCCTGCAAAATGGGGCTGTCCCAAAGGCCTTACGGCTGTCCCGCCGGAAAGTCTATGGGCATGTTGGGGGAGGCGTTCAGGTCAGATCCCGCCCGGTTCCCCGCCAGATATTCATAGTAGCCCTGGCTGGCTATCATGGCCGCGTTGTCCCCGCACAGGGGCAGGGCAGGCAGGTACAGCTCCCGGCCGGATTTCCCGCACAGGGACTCAAGCTCCCGCCGCAGCAGGCGGTTGGCAGACACCCCGCCAGCCACAGCCAGCTTCTTCATGCCCGTCTGCTCTGCCGCCTTCATAAAGGCTGTTGTCAGGCTGGCCACCACCGCCTGCCTGTAACTGGCGCACAGATCCGGGATACTGACTTCCTCCCCTTTCTGTTTGGCGTTGTGCAGCAGGTTCAGCACCGCTGTTTTCAACCCGGAAAAGCTGTAGTCCAGGGGCGCGCCCGCCACATGGGGCTGGGGAAGCTTATAGGCCTGGGGGTTGCCCCCCTCCGCGATTTTATCCAGCTCCACCCCGCCAGGGTATGGGATGCCCATGGCCCGGGCCGCCTTGTCGAAAGCCTCTCCTGCCGCGTCGTCCCGGGTGCGGCCCAGCACCCGCAGGCGGGTGTAATCCTCCACCGCCACAATGTGGGAGTGGCCTCCTGACACCACCAGGCACAGGAAGGGGGGCGTAAGGCCGGGGCTTGTGAGGTAATTGGAGGCCACATGGCCCCGCAGGTGGTGTACCGGGACAAGGGGCAGCCCGGCGGAAATGGCCAGCCCCTTGGCGAAATTCACCCCCACCAGCAGTGCCCCAATAAGCCCCGGGGCGCAGGTGACGGCTATGCCGTCTATCTGGGAAAGCTGCTTCCCGCTTTGGGACAAGGCCTCCTGCACCACCCCTGTGATGGCTTCGCTGTGCAGCCGCGAGGCGATTTCCGGCACCACGCCGCCGAACACCCGGTGCCGCTCAATCTGGGAGGCCACCACCGAGGAAAGTATCTGCCTGCCGTCCTCCACTACAGCGGCGGCAGTCTCGTCGCAAGAGCTTTCAATGCCTAAAAGAATCATATGCCTATGCCTCCCCTGTTAAATCCAACTGCAAAAGCAGGGCGTCCTCTGCCGGGCGGGTGTAAAAGTTCTTCCGCCTGCCCGTCTCCCGGAAGCCCAGCCCTGTGTATAAGGCGATGGCGGCGGCGTTGGAGGGACGCACCTCCAGGGTGAGGAAGCTGCCCTTTTGGGCAAGGGCGAAGTCCCGCAGGGCCAGCAGGATGGCCCGGGCCGCGCCTTTGTGCCTGTGCTGGGGGAAAACTGCCAGATTGTCCAGGTAAAACTCCCCGCAGGCAAAGTGCATTCCCCCATAGCCCAAAACTTCCCCGCCCTCTGCTGCCGTCAGGAAACAGGCGTTGGGGTTGGAAAGCTCCTCTCCCAGGGATTCCTGGCTCCAGGGTTCTGAAAAGCACAGGGCTTCCAAGGCCGCCAAAGCTTCCAAGTCTCCCTTTTCCATAGGGCGCACCTCCAGGCTCATGGCCTGTCCTCTATCCAAGGGGCAAGCTTGCCCCAGAACTTTTGCAGCTCGTCCCGCAGCTTGTCCCGGCACTGGCGGTAAACCTGCAGATCCTGCCCAAAGGGATCGGCAATAAAGCCGGGGACGTATATCCGCTCCGGCAGCGCCCCGGCCTGCTCTAAAATGTACCCGTGGGTTTTGGACATGGTGAAGAACACGTCCCATATGGGGATCTCCTCCCCGGAAACCCGCCGGGCCTTGTGGCCGGAAATGTCTATTCCCAGCTCTTGGCAGGCCAGCACCGCGTTTTCCGCCGCAGGTTCCCCCTCCACCGCGGAAAGCCCCGCGCTCTGGCACAGTACATGCCCCTTTGTGCCGGACTGCTCTGCCATCTGCCGGAACAGCCCTTCCGCCATAGGGCTGCGGCAGGTGTTGCCTGTGCATACGAATAAGATTTTTATCATGCCGCTTTGTTTCCTTTATTCAGCCTTGTTTTTTACGTGCTTCCTGCTGTATGCGCACAGCGCGTTGGTATATGCCTGTCACCCGTCTGACCGGAGGAAAGAACCGGGCGGGGCAATTTTATAATCAAATATAATAGCTTACAGCTATTATACCATAACCTTATCCGGAGTTCCCGATACCCCTGCGAAGCAGGGGGCGAGCGCTGTGCGCGAGAGGGATACTCCCAAGTGTTCGTCAGAACACATTATACCATATCCAGCCATGCATTTCCATATCCTCTTAAAAATTAAGACAGAAAGAGCCGCCTGCCAGGCTTCGTCCCGGCAGGCGGCTTTGCTCTGAAATTACAGATAAATGCCTGTGGTGCGCAATTGGTTTTACTGCTGTTAAGGCAATACCGCTTAAGGCGGAAGCGGGGAATTGTGCGGTGCTGCCTTAAGGCAACACCGCACAATTCACGACTACCGTCTTAAGCGGCATCTCGCGGGCCATTTTTCCGTCATAGCACACAAAGCCTGCTTGCCAAGCGCCAGCTTGCCTGCGCAGCCTTTATGCCCTCTGACGAAAAAATCTCTTCCGCGATATACCTCTTAGAATTATGCGGTATTGCCTTAAGGCTTTTCGCACTGGTCTGCCAGGAAGCGCCCGGTTTTATAGAGCAGGGCAAGGGCGTCGGGCACCAAAGGCAGGGGGAATTTTTCCAGGAAGTGATCTGCCTCCAGGGTGAAGTCCCCTTCATAGCCTATTTCCTTCAGGGCTGTGACCAGGGCGGAGAAATCTATCTTGCAGGTGAAGGGCATGGTGTGGGAGTCCTCCAGGAAATCGTTGTCGTGGACATGGAGGGCCTGCAGGCGCTTCGGCCCCATGGCCCGGATAAAGCCGCCTAAGTCCTCGTCTGTCAGGGCAGTGTGGCCCACGTCCAGGCACCCCACTATCCAGGGGCTGTCTGCCTGGTCGATATAGGCGCAGAACTCCTGGGGCCGGGAGCAGGCGCTGTCGATAATGCGGTTTGCCACAGGGTTTTCCTGCCACATGTTTTCGCAGGCTGCTTTGACGCCGAATTTTTCGCAGTAAGGCACAAGGCGTTTGTAAAATTCCTCGTTCATTTTTTGCAGCTCTGCCGCGTGGGTGATATAGGGCAGGTGGTGCTTGGGGTGTACCACAATCACCTTGGCCCCCAGGATGGAAGCGGCCTCCATAGAGCGCACAATGGCCTTAAAGCGGCGGTCGTCGTCCTCGGGGTCGCCGGTGGAGGAGGCGAAGGGGGCGTGGGCCTGGTTGCAGGCAATGCCGGCTTCCTCCGCCACAGCCCGGAGGGACTGGGCATATTCCCGGAAGTCCGGACCGTTTATGGGGTACTCGGGGTTTTCAAACATGGGGAAAAAGCTGAAGTCATAGGCGTCAAAGCCTGCCTTTGCCAGCATGCGGATGGCTTCTGCCTCGCCATAGGCGCGGCCCAGGAAATCGGTTTGCGTGGATAATATCATGGCTGAATCCCTTCTTTCATCATACATGTGTATCGTGGTTTTTGGGGCGGGGGCCGCTTTATTCTGGCTCTATCTCCATGGCCCGGCGGATGTCGGTGTAAGCGTATCCCAGCCGCTGGAGGGCGGCAAAGGCCCGGCGGCGCACCTTTTCGTCCTCCTGCCAGCCGGGATATTTTTTAAAGAGCAGTGCCTGCATGTTCTCCAGGGCCGCGTCCTCGTCTGCATATTCCGCCAGAAGCTCCCCTATCAGCTCTGGGTCTATGCCCTTTTGGCGCAATTCCTGCTTTACCCGCATAACGCCGTACCGCTTGCGGGTGAAAAGCTCCTGGGCGTAGCGGCGGGCGTATTCCTCGTCATTTAAAAGCCCCAGTTCCTCCATGCGGTCTGCGGCGGCCTCTGCGGCCTCTCGGCTGGCGGCGGTGCGGGCAATTTTTTCCGTCAGCTCTTTTTTAGAGTGCGCCCGGTGCTCCAGCAGGTACAGGGCCTTTTCCCTGGCCCTGTGGGCATCGGAAGCCTGTATCAACTGGTGAAGCTCTTCGTCGTCCAGCTCATCCCCTAGGCGCAGGCCGGATCGCAGGAAGGTTTCCGTATCCACTTTTACGGCCTGCTCTCCGTCTATGTAAAGCTGGGTCAGGCGGTGGCGGCGGGGTTCTGCTGCTGTCAATTCCATCAGTCGTCCACCGTAATGTCAATGCTGGGCTTTTTCGGGGCGCTTTTAGCGGCGGGGGCCGGAGGTGGCGCTTCCAGGGCAGGGGCTTCCGGCAGCGCCACCGGCTTCACGCCGCCCTTTGCAGGGCCGTTGTCGTACAGCTTGCTGACATTTTCCCGCACCAGCTTTTCAATTTCCGCCGACACCTCCGGATGGGTTGCCAGGTAGTCCTTGGACTTGTCCCGGCCCTGGCCGATGCGCTCCCCGTTATAGGAGAACCAGGCCCCGCTTTTCTGGACGATTTCAAGCTGTACGGCAATATCCAAAAGCTCCCCTGTGCGGGAAATGCCTGTACCGTACATGACATCGAACTCCGCTGTGCGGAAGGGCGGGGCGATTTTATTCTTGACCACTTTCACCTTTGTCCTGGCGCCAATCATGTCTGTGCCGTTTTTAATGACCTCGCCTTTGCGCACCTCCACCCGCACAGAGGCATAGAATTTCAGCGCCCTGCCGCCAGGGGTGACCTCCGGGTTGCCGTACACCACGCCTACCTTTTCCCGGAGCTGGTTAATGAAGATAGCTACGCAGTTTGATTTGGAGATGGCGCCTGCCAGCTTGCGCAGGGCCTGGCTCATAAGCCGGGCCTGGAGGCCCACATGGGTGTCGCCCATGTCCCCCTCGATTTCCGCCCGGGGCACCAGAGCCGCCACAGAGTCCACCACAATCACGTCGATGGCATTGGAGCGCACCAGGGCTTCCGTAATCTCCAGGGCCTGCTCCCCGGTGTCCGGCTGGGACACCAGCAGGCTTTCCACGTCCACCCCCAGGTGCCCGGCATAGACAGGATCCAAGGCGTGCTCCACGTCAATGAAAGCGGCGTTGCCTCCCATTTTCTGGCCCTCGGCAATGCAGTGCAGGGCCAGGGTGGTTTTGCCAGAGGACTCTGGCCCGTACATCTCGATGATGCGCCCTCTGGGCAGGCCGCCTATCCCCAGGGCCAAATCCAGGGACAGGGAACCGGTGGGGATGGCCTCCACGTTCAGTTCGCTGTCCTGGCCCAGGCGCATGACAGCCCCTTCCCCAAACTGCTTCTTAATTTGGGCCAGGGCTGTTTCCAGGGCCTTGGCCTTTTCCTCCGGCTTTACGTCAGAGGCCCGGGTGCTGATGGGCGCCTGCTTTTTTTCTGCCATATGCGTAAACACTCCTCTGTCTTGATTTCTACTGCTGATTATACTCCATATTCCCTCCAAAAGCAATGTGTTTCCGGAAAATTCACGAACAAATGTTTTAAGCAGAAGCCCTCCTGCCCCTTGGACGGCAATATGGGGCAAAATGAAAAGGCCAAGAGGAATGCCCTCCCGGCCCTTCTTTGCTGAAACGGATTTCCCGCTTTTTAGAAACGGATTTCCTGCTTTGTCCTGTCGGCCTCATAGATGGCTTCCAGCACCTTGGTGACCACCAGGGCTTCCTCAGGCTTCACCAGCGGCTGGGTGCCGTTCAGGACTGCTTCCAGCCACTGGCGGTTATCGGCAACGCCTGCGCTGCCGGCGGCGCCGTCGAAGAAAGCGATAGCCCCTGCGGAGGAAATGCTCTCCTCCATAAGCTGGCCGTTGCGGCCCCGGTTATAAATCAGCTCGTCCTTGGCATAGCTCATGCCAGAGCGGATTTCCGCGCCTGCCAGGGTGCCGCACAGGGTGGTGCTGGCTTCCCGGGACTCCAGCATATTGATGGCCCAGGAGGACTCCAGGGAGATGGCTGCGCCGTTCTTCATGCGGATAAAGCCCATGGCGCTGTCCTCTACCTCAAAGGTTTTGGGATCCCACGGCCCGAAGAGGTTGCCTTCGGTGGCCTGCTCCAGCCCGCCCAGCTTGTAGAACACAGAGCCGGTGACGCTTTCCACGTCATAGTTGTTCATGCACCACAGGGTGATGTCCAGGGCATGGGTGCCGATGTCGATGAGGGGGCCGCCGCCCTGCTTGGACTTGTCCGGGAACACGCCCCAGGTGGGCACGCCCCGGCGGCGGATGGCATGGGCCTTGCCGTAATAGATATCGCCCAGCTCGCCCTTGTCGCAGGCTTTCTTCAGGTTCTGCACTTCCGGGCGGAAGCGGTTCTGGTAGCCAATAGTGAACTGCTTGCCGGACTTTTTCCAGGCGTCGATCATCTTCTCCGCGTCGGCGGTGTTATGGGCCATGGGCTTTTCGCAATAGACATGCTTGCCAGCCTCAAAAGCAGCCACTGTGATGGGGCAGTGGGCCACGTTGGGGGTCAGCACATGGACAACCTCAACCTCCGGGTTTGCCAGCAGGTCATGGTAATCCTCGTAGACCTTGGCGCCCTCTGTGCCATACTCCTTGGCGGCCTTCTCTGCCCGCTCGGGGATGATATCGCAGAAAGCCACCACCTCGCACAGGTCGCTGTTTGCCTTCATGGCGGGCAGGTGCTTCTGGTTGGCAATGCCGCCGCAGCCTACAATGCCGATTTTCAGTTTTTTGCTCATAATTTGCTCCTCCTGTAGGGATGGGTATCGCGTACCCGTATTCTCAGGGAAATTATACCATATCTGCCTTGACTTTTATTGTGTCATATGGCACAATAAGAAAAAATTTACCGGGCTGTGCAAAAATATATAGGGAAAGGGACGGCGGGCATATGGAACAAATCCGGGATAAGGCTTTGCTGGAACGGCTGATGGAGGAAAAAGGTATAGGGGGGTTCTTTTCCGGAAGCCCCCAGGGGTTCCGGCTGGTGGGCTACAAAAAGCACGAGCTGCTGGCAGCCCCCGACCGCCCGCTGAAAGACTTCCTCTTTATTTTGGAAGGCTCTGTGCGGGTATACGGCCTGCGGGAGGACGGCGGGGATTATTCCGTGGCCCAGGGCGCGGAGCAGGATATGCTGGGCATGATGGAGTTTGTGCGGGAAAGCCAGCCTGCCCTCTATACGGAGGCCCTGGAGGACACCCTTTGCATAGCGCTGCCCATAGAAAAAAACAGGGCTGTCCTGGAAAAGGACAGCCTGTTCCTGCGGCGCCTGCTGGAGTATTCTGTGCGGCTGGTTATGCTGTCCGCTATGGCGGGGCGCCCGGGGCAGCGCCTGGCGGAGAAGGTGGTGGCCTTTCTCCGGGACGTCCAGCCGGATCACACCCTGCACAGCATTAACGCGGGGCTTTTGCAGTTCCGCTGCAGCCGCAGGCAGCTTCAGCGGGTGGTGAGAAAGCTGTGCGAGGACGGGGTTTTAAAGAAGGTGGGGAAGGGGAAATATCAACTGCGGTAAGCGCTTCCGCCGCGGAGGGAAACGCCTCTGAAGGGGGAAGGCTGCGCTTACAGCAGCCCGGCCTTCTTTTCGATGAAGCAGGCGGCCACGTCTACCGCCTGGGAGCTGTCCAGGGTGCCGTTTACCACCAGATCCGCGTGCCAGCGGGTAGGCTCGATAAGCTCGTTGTGCCGAAAGCGCACAGTGTCCAGATACCGCTCTGTTACCTCCTCAAAGGTCTGGCCCCAGGCCATGAACCGGATAATCCGGCGGGCCAGGCGCTCGTCGCTGGGAAGATCTACGAAAATTTTCAAGTCTGCCCGCTCCCGGATATCGTCCAGGTACAGGGCAAAAAGGCCCTCCGCCAGCACAAGCTGGGCATCGCTGCCCTCGGCCGTAAGGCGGGTGAAGTCCTCATACATGCGGGGCAGCTCCAGGGTGTCGGGATGGTTGTGCTCCACATACTCCTTGCGGGTGATGGGGGCAATGGTATGGGGCGGCTCCTTTTTGAAATAGGAATCCATGTGGAAGGCCACTGTTTTGCACCTGGGGGAAAAGACAGCCTCCAGGCGGTCTGTCAAGGTAGACTTGCCGCTGCAGGTGCCCCCGGCAATAGCCACAACATAGGGCTTGCTCATCGCAATACATTCCTCTCTTTTGAAAATGGGCAAATTCCCCTTATCGGGGCGGCTGTGCCTCCTCCCGCAAAAGGGAGAAGATCATGTCGTCAAAGATTTCTCCCCTGGGTGTGGCCACGGCCCGGCGCAGGGTGCCCTCATGGGTGAAGCCCAGCTTTTGCAGCAGCCGGGCAGAAGGCCTGTTTTCGGAAAAAACCCGGGCGGCAAGCACCTGCGCCCCCATCTCCTGAAAGATATAGGGGATGAGGGCGGAAAGGGCTTCGGTCATATAGCCTTTGCCGGCGGCGGATTCCGCCAGATAATAGGACAGGGTGAAGGAGGCAAGGCCATAGCGCAGATCGTCCGGCTCCAGCCATACCCCTCCCAAAAGGGCGGAGGATCCCTTTTCCTCTATGTAAAAGGTGCGCTGGGCCTTTATTTCCTCCTCCACCTGCTTTTCCATCCGGGGCAGCTCCCAGGGCTTCATGGGGTTATACCGCAGCACATAAGGGCTGTTGCGGATTTCCAGCATGGCAGGAGCGTCTGCCATCTCCGGCCCGCGCAGGATAAGGCGCTCTGTTTCAATGGGCATAAGCTTCCCTCCTTACAGCAGCCTGTCGGAGCCCATGGAGCGCGCCTGATCCAGCACCTGCCGGGCGTCCTGCTCTATTGCCCGCCTGAACTGCTCCCGGAACTGCTTTAAAGCCTTCACGTCCTCTAAAAGCCGGGCCTGCTCCCGTTCCAGCTCGTAATCGTGGCGGTGCTCCAACTGGCTTTTTTCCGCCCGCACCGTGCGGATTTCGCTTTTTAACCCCCGCACCTCCTGGCGCAGCCGGGCCACCTCGGCCTGGGCCTGCTCCACGCTTTCCGCCAGCTCCTCCAAAAACTCGTCCACCTGGTCGGCATTGTACCAGCGGCCTTTTGTCTCAAACTTTACGTCGTCCAGCACCTGTCTAGTCAGCTCCATCTTCCGCGTCCTCCTTCTCCCCTGCGGCCAGCGTCTTCCGGGCCAGCCGGGTAAATTCCTCCCGCCCGTACAGGGCGTTTACTGCCTGCAGCAGGCCGTTTGCCGAAAGCCGCTCCGGCAGGCCCAGCTTCTTTTGCAGTGCCCGGCGCCTTTCCCCGCTGTCCGGGGCGCCGCTTAGGGCTAAATCGTAAAAATCACCTTTGGTTACAGGCCCCTCCTTCCCAGAGGGGCTTTCCTGTTCCTCCCCGGCAATGTGCGCCCCTGCCCGCAGCAGGGCTTCCCGCAGCACCGGCAGGGGCAGGCCCTCCACCCCCAGCTTGCCCTCCCTGGAGGGCTTTGCCTTGCGGCGCTCCTTGCCGTACACGTCGGGGATATAGGCATGCTTTATCTGCTCTGGGGGGATGCAGGCGGAAAGCTTGGAGCGGATGAGGAACCCGGCCCCGTCGCTGTCTGTGAGCACGATAAGCCCCCGCTCCCGGGCCATCCGGCGCAAAAGGGCCAGCCGCTCTTTGTCCTGGAAAATGCCGAAGCCCCTTGTCTCTATAATAACTCCTTCCACCAGGGAAGAAAGGCGGCTTTTGTCATACCGGCCCTCCACCACGATGGCCTCCCGCACCCGCATCATCTGTCCGCCCCCTGGGTGCAGCACAGCAGCAGCCGGGCAATAAGCCCGTCTAACACCAGCCTGTCCTGGAGCCGGGAGCTTTTTAAGGAAAGGTCCGCCTCCAGCAGCAGGGAAAGGCACTGGCAGAGGGTGGGGCCGCTGATGCGCCGCAGGTTTTTCTGGGCCCGGCGCAGGCGGAAGTCTTTGCCCTTATAGTCCCCGTAAGCGAGGGGGGCGTCTGCCTGCAGGCCGCTGTCCAAAGCGCCCTGCACCCGGTACATGTCCACATAGGCAGAGGCCATGGCCCCCAGAATCATGGTGGGCTTTTCCTTTTGGGCGAAAAGGTTTTCCAAAAGGCTGTATGCCTGCTGGTAATTCCCTTCCACCAAAGCATCCACCATAAGGAACACTGTGATTTCCGTGCTTTTGGGCACCAGGCGCTCTATGGCGGCGGGAGTTATCTCTGTTTCCCCCATGCCTAGGGTGTAGGCGCAGAGCTTTTCCATTTCCCCCAGCAGCCGGTTCATATCCTGGCCCCCATAGTCCAGCAGCAGCCGGAGGGATTTGGGGGGCAGGGTGCAGCCTGCCTTTTTTGCCTGCCTTGCAAGCTCCCCCCGCAGTTCTTCGGGGGATCGCCTGCCCAGCAGCAGCACGCTGCCGCATTTTTCCGCTTTCTTTAAAAAGCTGTTCCAGCGCGGGGCCTGCCTGCCGCCAGGGGAGAGGGTGGGAAACCACAACACCAGGGTGGTGGTTTCCGGCAGGGCTTCCATCAATTCATAAAGCTTGTCCAGTTCCCGCTGATCCCGCCCGAACAGATCGAAATCCCGCACAGCCACGCACTTGTGTTCTGCCATAAAAGGCAGAGCCACGCAGGCGTCGCACAGGGCGTCTATATCGCAGCCGCTGTCCAGCTCGTTCCGGTTAAACTCGGGAAAGGCTTCCCCCGCCGCCTGGGTGATAAGCTTTTGGGCGGCCTTTCGCACCATGTGCTTTTCCTCTCCCGCCACCACGTACAGGGAGGAAAGGCCGCCCTCCTCCAACTGCCGCTTTGCTTCCGCTTCCGTTATCCGGGCCACCTTAGCTTCCCTCCCTCACCGTCACTTCGCCCTGGGGGCTTACCGCCAGCCCCAGGCCATCCTCCCGCCTGGGCAGAAGGTATGTCCCTGGCGTTTCATCTATTATATCACCTGACAGCACAACAGTAAATCCCGAATTTTCCCTGGGGAGGCAGTGTATCCGCAGGCCGTCTGTTTGAAACTCTGCCTGAAAGGCCGCGCCGTTTACCGTAAAGCCCAGATAAGTGCCCAGGGGGCTGTACCGGATTTCTGTTCCCGGCAGGGCCTGATAGGCGCTGCCGGAAGGCAGGAACGTGACGGTTCCCGAAAGCTCCCGGCCAGCGTAAGCCCCCTCTGGCAGAAGGGTTTCCCCCACCGGGAAGGACTCCAGGATTTTCCTGGCGCTGCGCTTTTCCCGGCTGTCCGCTTTTGGCAGAAACAGGCTGGAAACCTCCCGGACGTTATTGCGCCGCAGAAGGCTTACGCAGTCCCCGGCCCTGCCGCCGGGACACAGCACAGCGGCTTTGCCGTCCTGTATGAAAGCGGCGCAGGCGGTTTCCCCTTCCCCCTGCACTGCCAGAACCGCAAAGCCTTGCCCGCTGTACAGGGAAAAGCCATAGGTTCCCAGGATGAAGGCCAGCAGAATCCCCGCCCCTGCCCGACGGCAAAGGGGCGTAAGCTTTGGGAAGGACAGAAAGGCCAGCAGGCACAGCACGCCTAAAAGGGCCAGCATTTCCGCCTGTCCCAGATGGATATAGACACCCGGCTGGCTTCCCAAAGCTTTGGCTATGCTTCTTGCAAGCCGGCTGAGCCATCCCGCCCACAGGGCAAAGGGCTGCGCCAAAGGCCCCAATCCTGGCAGCAGGGAAAACAGGAGCGCAAACAGGGCGCAGTACAATAGCAGGGTGCAGGGGAGGGACAGGAGCAGATTCGCCAGGGGAGACAGCAGGGCAAGCCCCCGGAACACGCAGATCTGCCAGGGGGCAGTGCCTGCCAGAGCGGCAAAGGTGACCCCCAGCACCCCGGCGGCAGGGGTGAAAAACCCTTTAAGCCGGGGGCGCTTCCCGAAGGGGCGCAGGAGGGCTTTGGTTATCCCCAGGGCCAGCACCAGGATGCCCAGGGTGGCGAAAACGGAAAGGGCCAGGCTTAGATCCCCGCCGGAAAAGGGATTTTGCAGGCAGATGACCACCAGGGCCAGCCCCAGGGAATTCAGGCCGTCGGCCCTGCGGCCCAGGCACCCGCCCAGCAGATAGGCGGCATACATCACATAGGCCCGCACAGCCGAAGGGGGAAAGCCAATCAGGCACAGGTATAAAAGCAAAACGCCTGCTGTGAGGAGGCTTTGGGGCAGGCGCTTTAAGCGGGTTTTCCGCAGCAATACCTGGATAAGCCCTGCCACTGCCCCCATGTGCAGGCCCGAAACCACCATCAGGTGGGAGCAGCCTGCCAGCCGGAAGCTTTCATTGGCATCCTCCGGCAGGCCGTCCCGCCTGCCTAACAGCATGGCCTGCAAAAGGGCCGCGTCCTCCTGGGGCAGCAGCCGGGCAAATTCCCGGGAAAGCCCGCGCCGGAATACAGCCAGGGCCTTTCCTGGCGGGTTCCCTTCGCAGGGGATGCGCCTGGCCCCGCCTCCGGCAAGGTAGCCTCCTAACTGATAGCCGTCTGCTAAAAGGCTGTTCCGCTGGGAATAAAGCCCGCCCTCTGGAAAGGTGGAAAAGGATACGGGGCACTCCACCCGGTCGTATGGCGAACAATACAGGGGGCTGGCGGCGGAAAGCCGCAGGATAAAGGGCTTTACCGGCATTTTGTCTATCTGCTCCACCCGCAGGCGGTAATAATACCGGGAATAGCGCTTTTCCGGATAATCCAGCACCAGGGCTTGTATGTCCGCCTTTTTCTCCGCCCACTGCTTTGAGGGCAGCGTCTGGCTTTCATACCGGGACAAAAACAGGGACAGGCCCAAGGCCGCCAGCAGGAACGCGCACGCGAAAAAGGGCGCCCGTTCCCCGAGCGCCCCTGCGGGCAGCGAAAGCCTCGGGGCAGCCTGCCTCTTTGCCGCCCAAAAGCCCAGAAGCCCGGCGCAAAGCCCCAGCCCCAGGCAGATCCACAGCAGCGCCCCGGCGGCCTTTGGCCCGCTCAGGGCCGCCAGCGCCAGCGCGCCATAAACGGAAAAGCCCCACAGGGCAAAGGGCCTGCCCACGGATTATTTGAAGAACAGGGGCAGAGGCTCCAGGAAGATGATGTCCTCCCTGTCCTTGGCGTCGCCCTCAGCCAGCACGCAGGCCTTGCCCACCACCTGCCCGCCAATGGTGTGGAGCAGCTCCTCCATGGCGGCAAGGGACTCCCCGGTGGAAATTACATCGTCCACAATGAGGATGCGCCTGCCCTTTAAATTCTCGCAGTCTGCCTTGGAGAGGTACAGCTTCTGCACGTGGTCGGTGGTGATGGACTTCACCTCCACGTGGATGGGATCCTCCATATAGGCCTTCACGCCCTTGCGGGCCACCACATAATTGCGGCAGCCAATGCGGGCCATCTCATAGGCCAGGGGGATGCCCTTGGACTCTGCCGTGACGATAACATCATGGGCCGGGCACTTTTTCAGCAGCTCCGCTGCCGTCCGCTCGGTGATTTCCACGTCGCTGAACATGACAAACCCCGCTATGTCCAGCTTCTCGTCGATAGGGCAGATAGGCAGCGACCGCTTGCAGCCTGCTATCTCCATGTCGTATGTTTTGCTCATTTCCCATACATCCTTTCTTTATTTGGACGGGCTGCCGCCCGTACCTGCTTTAAGGGGCTTTTTGAAAAAAGCCCCTTAAAAATCCGCAAAAACTTTCACTCTCTCCCTGTCAGAAGCCCCTGGGAAGGAAGCGCCCAAAACCAATAATTTATAAAATTAGTTTTTGGATCAAAACATTCCCAAAGGGAATGTTTGCCCTTCTTTGAAAAAAGGGTTGTGGGGTTCTCAGGGGGTGAGCGTGTGCCAGTGGCACACATGTGCGGACCGACCGAGCCGGCAGGCGAGACTCAAAGCCCCTGAGCCGCCGGAGGCAAAACCCCACGGCCTTACGCCGGAAACCTCCCTCACAGGGTTTCCAGCGTAAGCTCTTCCCCGTTAGCCGACAGGGCGATGCCGGAAATAGCGCCCTCCCCCTTCTGCACCAACAGGGAGGCCAGCTTATCCTCCACCATGCGCCGCAGGTTGTTGCGCAGATCCCTGGCACCGCTGTGCCCATGGATGGATTTTTCCGCAAGCAGGGCGCAGGCCGCCTGGTCATAGGCGAGGGCGATGCCCTTTTCCTTGAGGGAGCCTTTATATTCGTCCAGCATTAAGGCCGCGATTTTCTTATAATCCTCCACGTCCAGGGGCCGGAACACCACCACTTCGTCGATACGGCTTAAAAACTCCGGGCGCAGGAAATCGGTGAGGGCTTTCATGGCCTTTTCCCGGCTTAGATCCGCTGTAGTTTTGGCAAAGCCCAAAGCCCCTTCCTTTTTGTCGCTGCCCGCGTTGGAGGTCATGACGATGACCGTGTTTTCAAAGTTTACGGTTCGCCCATGGGCGTCTGTAATGCGGCCCTCGTCCAGGATTTGCAGAAGGATGTTCAGCACGTCCGGGTGGGCCTTCTCAATTTCATCTAAAAGCAGCACAGAATAGGGCCTGCGCCGCACTTTCTCCGTAAGCTGCCCCGCCTCGTCATAGCCCACATAGCCCGGGGGCGAGCCGATGATTTTCGATACGGAATGCTTTTCCATAAATTCCGACATATCCAGGCGGATGAGGGTTTCCGGGGCGTCGAAAAGCTCCTGGGACAGCACCCGCACCAGCTCTGTTTTGCCGGTGCCTGTGGGGCCGACAAAGATGAAGGAGGCCGGATGCCTGCGGGGGCTTATCTGCACCCGGCTGCGGCGCACAGCCGCTGCCACAGCGCCAATGGCTTCCTCCTGGCCCAGGATTTTTTTCGAGAGCACTTCCTCCAGGTTTGCAAGCTTGGAAAGTTCGTTTTCCTCCACCCGGGCGGCGGGGATACCCGTCCAAAGCTCTATCACATAGGCCAAGTCCTGCTCCTCCACCGCGGAGAAAACACCTTCCTGCCGCAGCTTATCCAGGCCCTCCTCCAGGGTGGCAATGCGGTAATGGGTTTTGGCCAGCTCTTCGTAATCTATCTGCATGCCTGTGGGGGCGGTCAAGTCCTGCTCCCGGACGCGCTCTTTTTGCAGGGCGCGCTCCTTGCTTTCATATTCCTCCAGGCGCTTGTTGCGCAGGGCAGCGCAGGCGCAGGCCTCGTCTAAAAGGTCGATGGCCTTGTCAGGGAGATAGCGGTCGCTGATATACCGCTCGGAAAGCACCACCATCCGCCGGGCAATGGCATCGGAGACGGTGACCCGGTGGTAATCCTCATAATACTTTTTAATGCCCAGAAGCACCTCCGCCGCGTCCTCCAGGGAAGGCTCTGCCACAGTGACAGGCTGGAAGCGGCGCTCTAAGGCCGCGTCTTTTTCAATATATTTCCGGTACTCGGAAAAGGTGGTGGCCCCAATCATCTGGATTTCCCCCCGGGACAAAGCGGGCTTTAAGATGTTGGCGGCATTCATGCTGCCTTCCGCGTCCCCGGTGCCCACCAGGTTATGGACTTCATCTAAAAACAGGATGATGTTCCCGTCAGCCTTCACCTCGTCGATAAGCCCCTTAATGCGGCTTTCAAACTGGCCCCGGAACTGGGTGCCCGCAATGAGGGCGGTTAAATCCAGAAGCTGCACTTCCTTGTCCTGGAGCTTGGCGGGCACATCCCCCTGGGCAATGCGCAAAGCAAGGCCTTCTGCCACGGCGGTTTTGCCCACGCCAGGCTCACCGATTAAGCAGGGGTTGTTTTTGGTGCGGCGGGAGAGGATCTGCACCACCCGCTGCACTTCCTTTTCCCTGCCGATAATATTGTCAAGCTCCCCTGCCCGGGCCTTGGCAGTGAGATCCGTACAGAAATTCTGGATGTGCTTGCGCTTTTTCTTGTGGACGTTCTCCCGCTTCTCCCGGGTGCGCTGTGTGCGCCCCCCATTTTCCCCGGGAGCGCCGCCCAGCATCATCTCCGCAGGCAGGGTCTGAGCGCCGCCAGGAGTGAACAGGCTGGTTTCCTCCCCCTGCTCCTCCCCGTCGCCTCCGGTCATGCCCAGCATCTGGGCCATCTGCTCGGTGGCCTCGGCAAATTCCTCCTCGCTCATGCCCGTCTGCTCCTTTAAGCTGGACATCATGTTGTTCATAAAGTCGTTGACAGGCTGTATGCCCAGTTCCTTGGCGCACACAAAGCAATATCCTTTTATCTCCTTGCTGTCCATCGCCTGGGAAACAAATACGGTGGCCGGACGCTTGTGGCATCGCGTACACATCATCATGGCGTTTGTTCCTTTCTGTTTTTTCTGCTTTGGCCTTACATGCGCCAAACCGGAAGCAGGCCGGCTGGTAAATCTCCTTGATTGCCGCGGCGCAGCGCCGCACCTTTCATTATACTAACGAAAAGGCCCCCACGCAAGTACATTGTGGGGGTAAGTCCAAAAATTAACAAAACATTTTCAATTGGGAAAGCTGTGAAAAGAGGGGACAAAGCATAGTATGCCCCGCAAAAACGCAGATACGGGGCATAGGGGTGAAAACTTTTGGAAATGGGGCGCAGTTTGCTTTTTCACGCAAAAGGAAAATTTTCCCGCAGCCATGCGGCAGACTCCCGCAAAGCGGCCCGCATGCTTTTCGCGCCATAGTGCTCGATGGTGCAGACGCCCTCATAGCCGTCTGCCGCCAGCCGGGACAAAAGCCCGGCTATGGGGATTTCCCCCTTGCCCACCGGGGCGGGGTATAAAAGCCGCCCATCGGCGGCAGCGGCGGCGTGCTCCCCCCACTGGGGGGAATAAGCCCTGTCTTTCAGGTGGACGTGGGAAATCCGGCTTTTCAGCTTCTCATAGGCTGCCAGCTCGTCCTCCCCCGCAAAGCGGAAATTGCCTGTGTCAAAGCAGCAGGAAAGGCCGGGGCAGCGGCTTAAAAAGTATTCCAGGCCCTCCGCTGTGGAGAAGGGGGCCAGCAGGCTGTCGTAATCCTCCATCACCAGGGACACCCCGTATCCCGCCGCCTTTTCCCCCAGGCGGTTCAGGCACTGGGCCATGCTTTCCATTTGGCAGCTTTTTTCCTCCGGGGAATCCCCTTCCTGGAAAAACCCAGGGATGACAAGGATTTTCCCTGCCCCCAGATACCGGGCGGCCTCCAGGACAGGCTGGCTCTGCCTGTCCACGTTATCGTCCCTGCCAAAATCGAAATAAGCGGGGATGGAGGAGATTTCCAGGCCCACAAAGCTAAGCTCCCGGCCCACCTCGTCCTCCCGGCCCAGCAGGTTGTTCTGGGATACCTCCATATGGGTGATGCCCAGGCTTTTGATGTATTGGAGGGCTTCGGTCAGTCCGATTTTTTCCTCCCGGGCCATGTCCTTCATGTGATCGTAAAAAGTGGCAAGCTGCATAATGGGCAGTCCTTTCTTTTGTCAGTTTTGCGGCTTTTATGTACGGGCCGCCAGACGTTTGCCTGTCTCCACGGCGGCTCTGAAACAGATGTCCGTAAGGCCCGCGCCGCCCTGGGGTAAAATGCCCTCATCCCATTCCGGGCCGTCCAGGGTGTCGGTAACATAGAAAAACTGGGCAAAGTCCACGTTCCTAAACTGGGCCACAGCCGCCAGACCCGCGCACTCCATCTCCACGCTGACGCAGCCCTGTTCCCGCCGCCGCTGGGCCTTCTTCTCTGTCTCCCGGAAGAAAGCATCTGTCGTCCAGGTTTTGCCCTCTATGTAGGGATAATGGAGGCTGTCCAGTGCTTCCCGGCAGGCCTTTACACAGCGGGGCTGCAGCTCTATCTCGTCCGCCGGGGGCAGGTAGTGGTAGGAAAGTCCCTCGTCCCGGATGGCGGCAGTGGGGACAATCAAATGCCCGTGGGCGATATCCCGGCGCAAGGTTCCCGCCGCCCCGCAGAACACAAAATGCCTGCCGCCCCAGGCCCAGATATCTTCCGCAAAGCCCGCTGCCGCCGGCGCTCCCACATGGGGCAAAAACAGGGCCACATCCGTTTCAAAAGCATGCACGCGGTAGATGGGCACCCAGCCTGTGCAGAATTTGCTGTAGCCCAGCACTTCGCCGCTATACTTTTCCAAAAGCTCGTCCACAATAGTTTTAGAGAATATGCCCACGCATATGGCAGGAAAGTCCGGGATTGGCTCCTGGTGGGAGGGATTGATGATGGCCACCGGGTTGGGGTCGAATTCATTGCACAACATTGCCGCATGCCTCCTTTACAATATAAAATTGTCTTATTATAACAGAAAGGCTATTTTCTGTCAAGGGAAACAATAAAGCAGGCGCACCATTTACGGGAAATGGCGCGCCCGCCCTATGCTTTCCAATACGCTTTAATAGAGCATGACCAGATCTTCCCCGGCGGCAACCATGCCCAGCTTTAAAATGCGCAGGCGGCGCTGGGCGCAGTTGCAAAAGACCATAGGCATTGCCAGGGAAAAGCCGGACTGGGTAAGTATCGTTGGGTCGAATGTGAGCAAAGGTTCCCCGCGCGCCACCATGTCCCCCCGGGAGACGTGAAGCTGGAAGCCCCGGCCCTGAAGCCGGTGGGTATCCAGGCCCACGTGGAGGATAAACTGCTCGCCCAGGGAGGTTTGCAGGCCCACGGCATGCCCGGTGGAAAAGGCAAAATACACCTGGGCGTCAGCAGGGGCCAGCAGGGTGTGGGTGGAGGGCAGCAGCAGCACGCCCCGGCCCATGCGGCCCTGGGCAAAGCAGGGATCCTCGCACTGGGAGAGGGGCAGCACACTGCCGGAGACAGGGCTTGCAAAGACAGAAGGGACAGCCATAGGTGAACCTCCTTTCAAGGGCAGCTCTTTGCCTGCATTATACCCCAAGTATAAACAAAAAGCAATAGGTTTCCCCATTTCGCCTGCAAAAAAAGCAAAAAGAAGCCCCCGCCGGGAGGCGGGGGCTGTGGGCTTATCTTGTTGCGGTAGCTTGCCAGGCAGATGGTATGGTCACTTTTACATCGTAACCGTATTCAGTGTTGGCTTTAACAATGTTTACCTTAACTGTCAATGGCGTTCTGCCCGTATGCCAAGATGAATTACATAAGTTGGCATCAAATGTAACAGTGGTGTTATCTGTTGCGTTTGAAAAATTAAGGGTAAGAGAAGTGGTTGTCTGCGGGTCTTTGCTGGAGTCTGTTACGACTGTAACATTGCCTGTTCCCACATTGTCCAAAATGTACTCTGCGCTGATGAAATTATCTGTACTTGTGGCGCTTAAGTCTTTAGTACGTGTGGTAACAGTGCGAAGCTTCCGGTTCTGGCCTGTGCCGTAAATCATATAAAGAGGTTTGTCAAAATTAAGGGTTACAGTGCCAGTGAAAACGCCATTTTGAAGATTTGGTCTGCTATCTTCCGGCACATTGGCGGTTGCGTCAGTTACTTTAGGCGGCTGTGTGTCATCCAGCATGAAGGGATATACAGCACGGAATGCATAGCTTTCCGGGTTTGAGGCACTGCTCAGCGCACTCTTACCTACCGCAATAAAGCAGTATTCCTGGTTGTATGACAGCTTGAATTCACTCTTGCTGCAATCCACCACAAGGTTTCTGCTGGCTGTGGCATCGCCACTTCCGTTGGCCAGAATGGATGTGTTGTTAACGCCTTGTGTGCGGATATAGTCGGAAAGGCTTTCTTTCAGCTTTGTACTGGCCTTTTGGTCGAACAGGGAACCGTCTGTCTGCGGGCTTGCATTGGTGCCCATGGATTCAAAGACACGATATGTTTTGTCATTAATAGAGCTACCGGTTGTTGGATCACTGTCGTATTTGTCTGTTTGACCAGGAGTTGTACTCGCTTTGAGATAGCTGAACAGTTCTGAACCCATCTGTGAGGAATAAGGCACGATAATGTAGTTAATATTGGTGGTAGAGGCCAAATTTGTTTTTACTGTGATGTTAGAACCGCTTTGCTGCAGGGTAAGCACTGGGCGGGTGATGGGCAATGTTTTGAATTTATAGACATACACGCCTTCAGAATAGCGGTTAGAGCCGCCCTGGGTGACAAAGTATGCGTAATAGTTGGTGTCAGCCTGCAACCCTTCTATCTCCACAGGCATGGTAGCGCTGCCTACATTGGACACCGTGCCGTTGGCAATGCTTGCCGCGCCGCCCATGGTAGAAGGCGATATAATGTTGTTGACATTAGGAGAGCGCATTACATCATCCTCATAATAATGAGTGGGATCTGACATTTCAGGCATGCCAACGCCGTCAACGACGGGGTTTGGTCTAATAGACAGCTTGCTGCCGTCAGTGCCGATAGGATCAAATATACCTTCTTTGAGTATTACATAATGCACTCTGCCAATGCGGTTGTTTTTTAGTGCCAGTGTCATGCGCACGCCGCTGTCACCTGGGGTGAAGGTAACTTGCTCATTGTTCAGCTCAGGTGCTGTCATATCGGAGAAGCGTTTTACCACGGAGAAGCCGTTAGGATTCGTAATATCCGTAAACAGCCCGTTTTTCACATCTGCCATGATGCTGTTTTTATACAGGCCGCCGTAAATGTTGGAAAGGTTGTTGGCCCTGCCAGCCAGAACGGTAACTTCACAGTTTATATCGCCGTTAAAGGTATCCCGGTCGCGGTTGTTATTCATTTCTGTGAAGTGGAGGGCGAACTCGTATACTACGCCTTCTTTCAAAGCTTCGTCAGAATCGCCAGTTAAGAGATATGGCAAGGGATTCTGGCCCGATTTATCTATGCGTACCAATCCAACGCCTGCCTCTGTCATGTCGGTAGACACCAGTACGTTCTGTTCTGTGCCAATTCTTCTCCATGCCGTTGTGCTGGTGTTGGAATCTTCGCCTGGGTCGAGTTCGCGGCGGTACAGCTCGAATCTGGAGGTGGTGTCCAGCCACATAATCATGTCCCAGTAGGTGCCGGGGCTGGCGCTGTTAGTGGCTTCAGGCGTAATGGAGAAGCCAATGTCAAGAGCCTTGTTGCCGCCACTGCCATCCGAGACGCCTTGCAAAGTTGTGGCAGTAATTTCGTTCATCTGTGCCAGCGCCGAAACCGTTGTAAACCGTTCCGTTCTGTCCTGTTCCATGCGGTTCTGGGCCGGGGAGGCGTCTATGATATTCCGGAATTCAAAATAGTAGGTGGAGCCACTGCCCATATTGATGGCGTCGGTATCTTCCGTGCCGCTGGGCAGGGTGAGGATCATCTTGCCGCTGCGGTCCAGCTCCAGCTTGGCGTTTTCAAAGTTAATATTCACCTTGGTGGCATTGCCGCCTGTCACCTGATACATCTGGATCATCTCCGGCAGAATACGCAGCAGTTCCTGGCGGGCCGCCTGCTGCTGCGCGCCGGATATAGTGGAATCCTTGCTCTTCCAGGTGTTGTACAGGGCCAGAGGCTCGGCGCTGGTAGGCTCGTAGAGGATATTTTCGCTGAACTCAATGTGTACATCCGCGTCAGCATAGGGCTGGGGCCTGTTGTCCACGCCTGTGGCCGATCTGCTGAAGGTGACCTCCGCTGTGGGCGGGGTGCTGTCCAGGGTATACACGGTGATTTTCTTCACGATGTCCGAGTAGTTCCCTGTAGGCGTGGCATTGTCCACCGCGATATAATACATATCATAGATGGTTTCCTTCTGCAGCCCGGTGATATTGGTGGAAGCCGGCACGCCGGCTTCGGCCTTCATGCTGCCCCGCTTTATAACCTTGCCGCCGTCCGCGGTTTGGGCATTGCGGATCTGTATCTTGGCAGAGTCGTCCCGCAGGAACTCCTCGGTGGTGTTGGTCCAGGGCGGATCGTGGCCCTTAGGCGGCGTGGGGAAGTTTTCACCGGTTTTTACCAGCACCCAGTAAATCGTGCCCGGCTCGTTGATAATGCACTCGGCGCCCACATTGGTGGCGCCCATGGTGGTCTGCTGCATATCTGTGGTGAACTCCGGCGGGGTTTTGTCCCGGGTGGTGAACTGCAGCTTCGTAATGCTGGAGCTTTTAATGCCGTCGGCATCTGCCAGCCACAGGTACAGATCATAGGTGGCCTGCTCTTCCAGCTCTACCACCTTATCCGGCTGGGTGGAGTTGGGATAGATAATCCGGTTCACCTGCACAGACTCTGTCTTGTTCTTGCCCAGGCCCACCCGGCCGTATCCCAGGGGATCCACAAAGCCGAAGGACAGGAACTCGTTCTGGGTGGGCTGGGTGCTGCCCTTGGGCAGCAGCACATAGTAAAGGTCGCACTTCTTGTTTGCCATTACTGTGACCCAGGACTCCTCTGTTTCCACCTCCAGCATCCGGGGATACTCCGGGTTGAAGGCGGGGGTGATGTTGTCCGGGGTTTCAAAGCGCTCGCTGTACACAGGGCTTTTGTGCCCCCGGGCGTCTACCAGCACGGCGGAAACATAATAGGTGCCGCTGGAGGTGAGGCCCTTGAGCTTTTCGGGGAATACAAACTCTGTGTTGGAGGATTCGGACTTATAGTTGCCGGAAAGCAGGAAGCCGGAACCATAGGAGGGGTTGATAAGCTTATCCTGGCCTTCTGTGGTATCAGGCACAGGGCCCATGGCAGCGGTGGTCAGGCCCCAGTACACAGTGCCGGACTTGTTGGTGGAGGCAATGCCGTCAGCCTCAGTGGGGGCCACGTTTGCCACCTTGGGATAGCCGTTTAAGATGCGGGGCTCCTGGGAATACTCCTGGGCCTGGGAGGCATCCATGTTCTCGCCGGAAATCTCCGCGTCCAGGCCGGGCCGGATGGTTATCTTGTCCGGCAGCATGGTGGTGGTGGAGTCGGGGGAGTTGATGGTCAGATGGCCGATGTCCCCGGTGCCCTCCACCTTGGTGCCCACATCCAGGTTCACCTCGTCAGCCGCCGCGTTTACTTCCAGGCGCAGGGTGGAGTTTGTGGCCTTTTCGTCAATGGTAACCCGGGAAGCGTCTGCGTCGCCCAGGATCAAGGTGGAATTGGGGGTGCGGTTCACCACGTTTTCCAGGTTCCCTGCCAGAGTGAAGCTGTCTCCGGAAGATCCCTCCAGGGATACGTTCAAAATGCCGTAGCCGTCCCGGCAGCCGTCCTCCAGGAAAGCGTCAGAGCGGAACAGGCCGTTGGTGATATGGGTGCGGCCCTCGGTGAGCACAGAAATATACTGCCCGGTGGGAGCGTCTACAATCAGCGTGCTGGTGTCCACGCCCCGGAGCAGGACGCTGTTTTTGCCCAGCTCGCTGGAGCCGCCGCCGGCTATGATAATGCGGCCCCGCACCTGCACGTTTTCCAGCACCACATCACCCAGGCTGACGCCGCCGCTGATGTAGAGATCCCCGGTAATGATAGTGTCCCGCAGGGTGACGTTGGTGCAGTTGATGGTCAGGCTGCCGAACACGCCGCCAGGGGCATGGACGCCAGGTTCGTTAATCAGGGAGCCGATGCCTACGCACAGCATCTTCATGGCCTCGCCCCGGGTGACGTTTTGCTGGGGCCGGCAGGTGCCGTCCGCATAGCCGTCGATAATGCCTGCCAGGATGGCGGCCCGCACATAGCCCCGGCTGTAGGGGCTGAAATCCCGCCCGTCGGTGAAGTCTATCACTTCCCCGGGGATTTCGTCCAGACGCATGTTCCGGGCCAGCAGGGTGATGGCCTGCTCCCGGGTGAGGGGCGCGTTGGGAGCGGCGGTGGCGTTGTCGTGGCCCTTGAAAATGCCTGCGGTGTAGGCCTTGCAGATATCCTCATAGAACCAGTCCTTGGGATGCACGTCCTTAAAGGGGATAGGCCCTAAATCCGTATAGCCGTAGGCCCGGTTCATCATGGCGACAAATTCCGCCCGGGTGATGGGGGAGTCCGGGCGCATATTGCCGCCCGGATCGCCCTTCACCACGTCCCAGCTCTTCAGTTTTTCCAGATAGGGCGTTACCCAGCTTGCGGCGGAAGCCGTCTGGCTGGGCAGCAGAGAAACGGAAACCGCCAGCAGCATGCATAAAAGCATGGCCAGCGCCCGTTTGCCGGTGCGTTTCAAGGTGTTCATAGTAAAATCCCTCTCTTTGCTGTGGAGTCTTTATGGATGCGGGCGCTGTGCCCGGTTGAAAAGGAAGCATCAAAAGGTCAAGGCTGCGGGCCTTTTAAGAAGCCTGCCGATCCCGGATATGCTGGAGCTGGGCGCGGAAAACCGCCTCCCGCACCAGGCTCTCCTCCTCGTCGATAATGTCCAGGAACTTGGCGGCATACAGGGTGTATTCCCCGTTGGCGCCGCCCTTGCGCAGGATTTGGCACTTTAACAGCAGGGGGGCCGTCCGCGTAATGGGGATGACCACCTCCAACTGATCCCCGGGGGCAAATTCCCGGGCGCAGTAAAAGGCGATGCCGCCGCCGGAAAGGTCGTTGGCCCGGATGGCAGAGCGGGTTTTGTCGGCTGTGCCAAGGGGATAGGCATAGCTGGTAAAATCCACAGGCATGCGCAGGTTTGTGCGCGCCTCCTCCCCCTTCAGTTCCCGCAGGGGGGTGAAGGATATCACATCGTTGTCGTCGCAGTCTACAACCCGGCCCAAAGTTGCGGGCTGATCCTCCTGGGAGGGGACAATCTGCACTTTGTTGGTGCGCAGCACGTCCCGTATGCTGCCTTCGGTCACCTTCACCCGCAAAAAGCCGTCCCCCTGGGGCTTTTCCAGCCGCCCTTTTGCAAGCACCTTGGACAGGCTGTCCATAATCATGCAGGTGTTCTGTTCCTTCTTTTTCTTTCCGAACCCTATCATGGCGTTTCCTCCTTTGCCTGGGTGTTTTCCTCCGGCTGCTCCGGGGCCGGCGCGGCCGCCTCGGAAGGAGGCGCTGCCTGCTGCTTCTGCCCCCGCCTGCCGGGGTCGTTGGGGTCAAAATTCAAAAAGTATACGTATATCTCCACCACCGCCCGGTACAGCTCCTCCGGGATCTCCTGCCCCACGTTGAGCTGGGACAGGATGGTGGCAAGGGAATTGTCCTCATAAACCGGCACGCCGCTTTCGCCTGCCACGTCCACAATCCTTTCCGCCAGATATCCCATGCCTGCCGCCACCACCACCGGGGCCTGGTCCATCACGCCATACTGCAGCGCCACAGCCCTTTTGGCGGCGGGACGGGGATCCGGCTCGCTAGACCTTGACATCGACACCTGTCATCACCCTTTCAAATAGTTTTGGGAACGCGTCGGAAATGTTCAGGGGCTTGCGCAGAGGCCCCACCCGGATGTCCCCGGGCTTCAGGCCGTTGCGCTCCAGAATGCCGTTTAACGACCGGCTGACTTCCCCTGCGTGGGCCGCCACGGTTTCCGGGCAGGAAACGTTCATGGAGGTGCGGCCCGCGCTGCTGTCAATTAAAAGATCAAAGGCCCCCAGGCCCTCTATATCCATTTTAATCAGGATGCGGGAGGACTTCCCCTGGCCCCCCTGGCCGGATTCCTCGTCCGGATCCACCCACATCTCGGAAAATACCGCCTTGTCCTCCCACTGGAAAGGCAGCAGCAGGTGTTTCAAAGGCATGTACACGCTTTCATTCACCAGGATAGAAAGCATGATGTTGCGCAGCGCCTCCTGGGTCTGCATGTTGGCCTCGCCCCCCAAGGCCCTGGCGGTAAGCTGGGTCAGGCGGTCGGCAAAGCTGTCGGACAGGGAGGCTTTGGAATAGTCTGTGCTTTTCAGCAGCCGCAGGATGTCCTCGTCGGAAAGCTTGCTCATGTCCCCGGGGAAAATGCCGTAGCCGCTTAAATGCCGGAAAGCCGCCACCATTTCCTGCTCGCTGCCGTTCTCATACCGCACCATGTCCAGGGTCAGCATGGACAAAAGCCCTCTGGCCCTGCCATGGTCGTGGGTTTGGCTCACATAGTTGGAGATAAGGGGGAACACCTGCTCCCGGAGAAGCCGCAGGTTCCCCTGCCGGTCCCCTGCCGCCACCCCGTTTTCAAGCTGGGCCGCTGTATCCAGCAGGCGGCTGGACCAGTGGGAGGGCAGGGACTGGGTCATATCGTACAGGGTGCGCACCATGCGCCCTTCCAGATGGGCGGTGGAGGAAAAGTCGCTGTACTGCCTTAAAAACTGGAGGATTTCCGTGCGCAGCATTTCAGAGCCGGAACGGTTGAAGGCTGTGTGCAGGGCCTGGAAAAGCGCCCCCCCGAAGCGGCTGCCGCTTTGGAGCTGGCCCTTGAGGAAATCCAGGAGCTTCCCCTCGTCCATCTGCAAATATTCCAGGAACTGCCCCATTTCCGCCGCCAGACCCTCGCTGATGCCGGAGCTTACCTGCAGCCCCCGGCCCAGAAGCTGGATGAAGGCCTGGGCGGGGTCCGGGGCGTTCTTCAGGCGCTGGACAAAGGTGAGGAAGTTGGAATCATACCGCAGCTTCTGGGCCGCGTCCCCGGGCTGCTGCTGTTCTGTGCGCTGGTCCGCCCGGGTCACCCGGGAGGGATCCACCACGTTCTGTATATGGGTGTCATTGGGGGTAATAGGCTGGCTGCGTACATTGGCGTTGTCATAATTTGGCACCGGGTTTGTAGGCCGCAAAATTTCGGGCATGGTATCGACTCCTTGGGGCAGAGGGAGGGGAGGCCTCCTTCCGCGCATAGTGGTGCGCAGGCCCCCGGGCTACCTTTTAAAAGGCCCGGCGGTCTGCGTGGCTTATGGGATATACTGCCAGAAAAATAAGCCGGAAAAGCAAAATCCTCGCGCCGCAGTCTTATTTTCCATGGAAGATTGCCGATAAACTAATTAAGGGAACCGCGTTTTGCCGCGGAAGCGCCCTCTCTGCTGAAATTTTGAGAGGAGCGGACGCCGGGCCGTCTGGGCCTGGCCTGCCTGACATGAATCCCTAATTCTTACTAGAAAAGGTGGAAACGATATGGGCAACGATATGATGGAAGCATATCTGTACGAAATGAATACGCTTCTGGAGCAGCTTGACGACATCGTGCTGGCTGCCGAGGAGGCGAAAACCTTCTCCCAAGAGGATGTAAATGAAATCTTCCGCATCATGCATACGTTCAAAGGCTCCTCCGCCATGATGGAGTTCAACACCCTCATGACAGTGGCCCACCGCATAGAGGATATGTTCTTCATTATCCGGGACAAGGGCATGGAAGTGGTTTCGGAGAATCTGCGGCCCGAGCTGTTCGAGCTGGTTTTCCGCTCCATTGACTTCTTCCGGGGGGAAATTGAGAAGCTTGAAAATGATCAACCCCTCACAGAAGATATCGACAGCATACTCGCTAATATTAAGAGCTTTTCAAACAAAATTCAAGGCGGCGGTGAAGGTGAAGAAGAGCAGCCTGCCGGCCAGGCGGAATCCCAGGGCGCTCCCGCTTCCGGCGGCGAGGAAATGTTTGGCAGCGACCAGTTCCCCTATGGCATCCGGGTGTTCTTCGACGAGGGCTGCGGCATGGAGAACCTGCGCTCCTTCATGGTCCTCAACGCGGTAAAGGATCTGTGCGAGCCGGGGCAGATGGACTGCTGGCCTGCCGATGTGGAGACAAACCCGGAAAGCGCCTCTTTTGTGGCGGAAAAAGGGTTTTTCCTGCGCTTTTTAACCCCTGAGCTGCGGGATCTGGCCATGCCCATTGTGGCGGAAACCGGCTCTGTGCAGGAGTATGCATCCTTTGACCATGCGCCCGCCGCCCCTGCCCAGGAGGAAAAGCCTGCCCAGGCAGAAGCAAAGGCGGCCCCCGCCGCCCCTGCCCAGGCGGCTGCCCAGCCTGCCGCAAACAGCGGGACCAAGCAGCCCGCCCAGGCACAGCAGGGCCAGGGCCACAACAAGGAAAGCCTTATCAGCGTGAACCTCTCTAAGCTGGACGAGCTGCAGGCTGTGGTGGGGGAAATCGTGATTACCGAATCCATGGTCACGGCTTCTCCGGATTTGAAAGGCCTGAAGCTGGACAGCTTCACCCAGGCCGCCCGACAGCTCCGCTCCCTGACCGACCAGCTTCAGGACGTGTCCATGTCCCTGCGCATGGTGGCCGTATCCGCCACCTTCCAGAAAATGCGCCGCATTGTGCGGGACATGAGCAAGAAGCTGGGCAAGGAAGTCACCCTGACTTTAGAGGGCGAGGACACGGAAGTGGACAAGACCATTGTGGACAGCATTGGCGACCCCATTATGCATATTGTGCGCAACTCCATGGATCACGGCATTGAGGAGCACGTGGAAGACCGCATCAGGGCCGGAAAGGATCCGGTGGGCAACATCATCCTCTCTGCCCGGCACACCGGCAGCGAGGTTATTATCCAGGTGATTGACGACGGCGCGGGCGCGGATGACGACGCCATCCTGAATAAGGCAATCCGCCAGGGCCTGGCCCAGCCGGGGGCGGACTATTCCCATAAGGACATCCTGAACTTCCTTTTGATGCCCGGCTTCTCCACCAACACCGAGGTTACGGAGTATTCCGGCCGCGGCGTGGGCATGGATGTGGTGAAGTCCAACGTGGAAAGCGTGGGCGGCACTGTTACCATCAGCAGCGAAAAGGGCCAGGGCATGACCACCACCCTGAAAATCCCCCTGACCATGGCTATTATGGACGGCATGGAAGTGCGGGTGGGGAATTCCGCCTTTACCGTACCCATCCAGAACATACGCCAGATTTTCCGGGTAACAGAGGAGCAGATTATCCACGACGCGGCCCGGGGCGAGATGATAGAGCTGATGGACAATTTCTATTCCATTGTGCGCGCCAAGGAATTCTACCAGATGGAAGGCGGCGTGGACGATTTCGAGGACGGCATCCTGCTGTGGGTGGAAAGCGGGGAAACCTCCTTCTGCCTGTTCGTGGATGAGCTGATAGGCGAACAGCAGGTGGTGGTGAAGCCCCTGCCCAGCTATGTTACAGACTTCGGCATCAGGGACTATGGCATAGCCGGCTGCACTATTTTGGGCGACGGCAGCATCAGCATTATCCTGGAGGTTTCCAGCATTTACGCCATGGCCCAGAGCTATGCCAGATAAACCCAGGCGGCAAGCCTGAGGAGCCATGCCAGCAGGCCGCGGCGCAAGCCTTTGGGCCGCTCCTGCCGGCACAGCCCCTAATTCCAGTAGAGAAAGGACTTGTGTATTTATGTCACAGGAAAACGGACTGTTCGCCAGGGTTGACGAGCAGAGCGAGAGGGTGGATGAAACCCCCCAGGTGGATACGGAAAAATATCTGGTGGTTTCCTCCGCAAACGTGCTGTACGGTGTGAACACCCGGTATATTGAGACTATCCTGACGGAAATCTCCATTACCTGGCTGCCCATGCTGCCCCCCCATATCCGGGGGGTGATAAACCTCAGGGGCGCGGTTGTGCCCATCCTGGACTTCCGCCTGCTTTTGGGCCAGGAGCCTGGGGAGAAGTCCTGCACCATCGTGCTGGACAGCGGCGGCGTGCAGATAGGCATTATGGTGGATGAGGTGGACCAGACGGTGGATATTGAGCAGGAACGCATCCTGCCGGTTCCCTCCCAGACCGCGGGGGACAACAAGCTGGTTTCCGGCATGTGTACCCTGCCCAATCAGAACGGCACCCTGATGGTGCTGGACTGCTCCCTGCTGTTCAATGGTCAGCTCTAAGAAAACAGCTCCCGGCGCCATGGCTATCTCCGAGGCCGACTTCCACCGTCTGGTCAGCTTCGTAAAGCAGAAATACGGGATAGACCTGCACGAGAAAAAGCAGCTTATCACCAGCCGCCTGGCGAACACTGTAAAAGGCATGGGCTTTGGGGGCTTTACGGAATATGTGGACTACCTGCTGAAAAGCGGCACCGGGGACGATATCAATGCCCTGCTCTCCCGCCTTACCACCAACTATACCTATTTCATGCGGGAAGTGGAGTCTTTCGACTATTTCACAGGCACCATCCTGCCGGAGCTGGTGCGGGCGCACCAGCGGGACAAAACCCTTTCCATCTGGAGCGCGGGGTGCTCCTCCGGGGAGGAGCCGTATAACATGACCATGTATATCATGGACTATCTCGGCTCCCAGTACAGCCAGTGGGATACCCGCATCCTGGCAAGCGACCTCTCCCTGGAGGCCCTGAACAAGGCCAAGGCCGGCGTATACCAACTGCCGGACACCATCCCTGAGAAGTGGCGCAAGCAGTATTTTGTGCCAGTGAAAGGGAAAACGGATCAGTATACTGTAGCGCCCAAGGTAAAGCAGAACGTGCTTTTCCGGCAGTTCAACCTGATGGATCCCATCCAGTTCCGGCGCAAGTTTGACTTGATTTTCTGCCGCAATGTGATGATCTACTTTGACCAGCCCACCAAAGACGCCTTAGTGCGAAGGTTTTATGACGCCACTGTGCCCGGCGGCTATCTGGTCATCAGCAAGGCGGAAAATTTGTCTCCTGACACCCCCTACGGGCGGGTGGCAACTTCCATATTCAGAAAAAAATAGCATACAGCGCAGTGCGCAGGCCCTGTCTCCGGAATGTGGGAGCAGGGCAGGGCGCTTTGCGCTTTTTGGCATTTTATTTTGCGGCGGGCGTCGCCGCGTAAGGAGGAAGAGGATGAACGCATTGGGAAAAAAGATCCGGGTCCTGGTGGTAGACGACTCCATTGTAGCCAGAAAAACCATTATAGACGCCCTGGAGGCTTCGCCCCGGCTGGAAGTGGTGGGCTATGCCATCAACGCTATGGACGCCCAGCGGAAAGTGGAACAGTTAAACCCGGACGTGATGACCTGCGATGTGCAGATGCCCGGCATGACGGGGATAGAGTTTTTGAAGAAGCTGCTGCCGGAACACCCGCTGCCAGTGGTGCTGGTTTCGTCGCTGAACCTGAAGGTGTTCGACGCGCTCCACGCTGGGGCTGTAGACTTTGTGCGCAAGCCTGACGGCGCGGAGAGCAAAGAGCAGTTTGTCATGTCCCTGGTGCAGAAGGTGGTTGTGGCGGCCAGCGCCAAGGTGCGCCGCCCCCGGCTTATCAAAGAGCCGGATGTGCCCCTGGCCCCCCCGGTGCTGCTGGGCATGGCCCCCCAGTACATTGTGGGCCTGGGCGCGTCCACCGGAGGGACGGAGGCCACCCTGGAGGTGATGAAGCGCCTGCCGGAGGATATTCCCGGCATGGTGATTGTCCAGCACATGCCCCCAGGGTTCACCAAAATGTATGCGGAGCGCTTGAACCGCCTGTGCCGCATGGAAGTGCGGGAGGCGGTAAACGGGGAGCGGATCCAGAAGGGCGTGGCCCTGGTGGCCCCGGCTGACCTGCAGTGCCGGGTGAACCGCACAGCAGGAGGGGAATATTTCGTCACCTGCACCCAGGGGGAACGGGTGAGCGGGCACCGCCCCTCTGTGGACGCGCTGTTCCATTCCATGGCGGAAAATGTCCGCTGCAAAATGGTAGGCATCATTATGACAGGCATGGGCGCAGACGGCGCGGAAGGCCTTCTGGCCATGCGGAAAAAAGGCGCTTATACCATTGGCCAGGATAAAGAATCCAGCGTGGTGTACGGGATGCCGGCTGTGGCCTATGAAAAGGGCGGGGTGTGCGAACAGGCTTCCTGCGAGAATATTGCCGGCGTGCTGATGCGCCGGTTGAAAATGAGCGCGCACTAAGGCTTGTTTTCCTGTAGCCCGCAGTTTGTTCAGTGCTGCTTTTGCGCTGCGAATTATATGATAATAAAAAGTATTTCCTTCTTGGAAATTGGCAAAAATTTTTGCAAGCGTATTCCCTGTTTTCTTCTGGAAGGCAGGGAATACGCTTGTTTGCAGGGGCTTTTGCCGGCCGCTTTCAGAAAGAAAACGCAGGGCTTAAAAGGCGGCATCCCGCCTGAAAAGCGGGGGCGGGACAGAACCTGGGGATTTTTAAGTTTTATGGCTTGCAAGGCATTTTCAGGCATATACAGGGAAGATTATTATCGGATAGCCCTTAATTTTTCCAAAAGGCTATCCGATGTTTTATATAGACAGAAAACAGACTGCGGAAAGAATATGCGGGAAACCAGGCTATAACAGGCAGAAAAGAGGGACGTATATGATAGAAATTTCCCGAAACGGCATAGCCCCGGTAGGCGGCCCTGTAAGGGCTGGGCGCGTTCGCCCGGCCGCGGCAGCGCGCGCTGGCCAGGCGGGTGGAAAATATGACAGCGTGACCATCAGCTCCCACGAGAACGACCCCTTTATGATGGAAATGAAAAGCCGCATAGCCCAGGATGTGCGCACCGCCACCACTACAGGCGAGATCAGCGCGCTCCATGACCAGGTGCAGGCAGGGGAATATAAAATAGACGCCGGGAACATTGCCCGGAAAATGCTGCTGCTGGGGGAGGTTTAGGCTGTGAAGGAACCCCATGGGGAGTATCTCAAGCTGCTGGAGGAGCTGGCAGGCAAACTCAGCCAGCTTGCGGACATCGCCCGGGAAAAGGTTGACTCGACCCGCAAGGGCGATTTGGAGGTTTTAGACCAGTGCATGAAGCGGGAGCAGGTTTTGGCCCTGTCCCTGCGGGGCATTGAGCTGAAGCGGGGAAAGCTTCTGGCGGAAATGGGCTTGCAGGATGTGCCGCTGAACCAGCTTTACCAGCACTATCCGGACGATATGCACCGCCAGGCAAAGGAAGCCGTGGAAGCGCTGCAAATACAGTTTACCCGGTATCAAAGCGCGGCAACTGCCGCGCGCACAGTGATGGAAGGGGCGCTGCGGGACATCGAGAAGATGATGCCGGAAAACCAGGCCCCGGCCCCGGGGGAAGCCCCCCCGAACATGAGAACGGATATCCGGGCATAGGCCCGGCACAGCAGGCAAGGAGGAAAACAAAACATGAGCAATATATCGACCTTTGGCACTTTCGGCACCGCAAGGCTGGGCATATACGCTTCCCAGAAGGCTTTGGAGGTTGTGGGCAACAATATTTCCAATATCAATACGCCTAATTACACCCGGCAGGTGCTGAACCAGAAGGCTTTGCATGTAGGCGGCGTGGATCACTACACCATGAGTTCCGACGTGCGGGTGGGCGCAGGCGCTTTAGTCACCGGCGTTTCCCAGCTTCGGGATCCATACCTGGACATCCGCTACCGCAATGAAATGTCCAACGTGGGCGCCGCTGACGCCAAGCTGGCAGGCCTGCAGGAGCTTGCCGGCATCTTTGACGAGGTGGGCATGGGCGAAAATAAGGACGGCGTGCTGTATCTGGCCATGAACAACTTGTTCGAGAAGCTCCAGAATCTGAACACCTCCGGCGCGGGCCGGGATGAGTATGACGGCATCACCCGCGGCGCGGCGGAAGCTGTGGTGCGGTGGTTCAATGACTACGCGGATCAGATAGAGGTACTGAAGAAGAACCACGCGGCTGCATACCGCCAGGACGTGGACAGGGTAAACAAGGTACTTACTGGCATCCGGGATTTAAGCGAGCAGATCCGCAAGGAACAGATTCATGGCGGCGACGCGCTGGAACTGAAAGACGAGCGCAATGCCCTGATTGACGAGCTTTCCGGATATATGCGCATCCACGTTACCTATACCGATGAGGACATCGGCGCGGGCATGACTGTGGAAAAGCTGAAGATTGAGATGGCGGATAAGAACAGCGTCATGGGCGGCATTCCCCTCATTGACGGCATTTATGGTGCGCAGATTTCCATCCAGCAGCTGCGGGAGCAGAAAAAGGCTGCGAATGGCGATCCTCTGTGGTATGACAAGGATGGCAATGAGATAACGGACAAAACGCAGGCAGCGCTGGATAAAGACGGCAACCCGATTGCTGTTATGGAGGCAGTGGATCCTGCCGAAGAGGACGACTTGTACCGCCTGCAGGTTTCTGTGCTGAAAGACCGCCGGGATCATATTAAGCCTGGGGATGTGGACAGGATTAAGGATGATCTTACCCATATTGAGCAGGACGGGGAATTTTATACCGCTGTGGGCGACAACTATATGTATGGCTCCCTCCAGTCCACCAGGGAGATCCTGACGGAGAAGGGCGAATATTCCACTGACGCTGACGTGGCAATTGACAAGGACTGCACCACCAAGCGGGGCATCCCCTATTATGAAAAGGCTATCGACCATCTGGCAAATATTTTTGCCAAGTGGATGAATGACGCGAATACGGTTGATCCCCTGCGGAACCCGGAATTCTATTGGCACAAAGAGGTGGGAATAGATGCAGACGGGAACCCTATTTATGATTTTTATGCAAGCGATCCTGATGCCGTCCCGCACCCTCCGGCTATTGACCAAAAAAATGAGGGCTGGATGGATAACGTTGGGCTTGACCCGAAATATGAAAAGGAATATGCTGCCATGAAGGCCGGCGTGCTGTTCAGCAACAGCGGCGAGGGCGACGACACGGAGGGTATTACCGCCAAAAACCTGTCTATTTCCAAGAGCTGGTCTACCAATGCGGTGCATATTGTGAACACCAAGGATCCGGACGCGATCCTTAACCAGACCACTAACAACGACAACCTGAACCACTTTGTAGCCATGATGGAACAGAAGTTCCAGTTCAAGCCCAACGATATTGTTGATAACCCGGAGGCATATGACGGCGACAAGGCATATTTTGAGGGGACTTTCTTCGGGATGCAGAACAAAATAAACAGCACGCTGGGTGTTGATAAGAAAGCTACGGAGGAATCCCTGGACAACTACAGCGTGGCCTCCGAGGATCTGTATCTGGCCCGGCAAGGTGTTTCCGGCGTGGATCTGAACGATGAGACAGTGAACATGATGCAGTATCAGAAATCTTATACGGCGGCGTGCCGCCTGCTTACCACAATAGACGAGATGCTGGAGAGGCTTGTTACCGGCACAGGCATTGCGGGCAGATAAAAAATTCTAACTGAAAGAGGTGTTTCAATATGGTACGCCGCATAACAACAAACGGCACAATGTACAGCTATAAATCTACCCTCCAGCGCACGTACCGGGGGCTTGCTGACGCCAGCAACAAGATGATGACAAACCGGCGGTTCAACTCTTATTCTGAGGATCCTGCCGCCGCCAGCCGGGCTTTCCAGCTTCGCCGGGCGCGGTGGAACACAGAGGCCCAGATAAGCAACAACGACGCGGTTTCCGGCAAGTTCAGCCAGGGCTGGGACGCTTTGGAGAAGGTCTATAATGATCTGGGCCGGGAACTGGGCGAATATTCCGTCCTCCGCGGCAAAACCGATTCTACGGCTTCCGGGCGCAAGGCCCTGGGCCAGTCTCTGATGGCTACGGCGGAGTCTATCGTGTTTACCATGAACTCTAAGTATGCCGATGAATACATCTTTGCCGGGGCAGACGGCCTGCGCGCCCCCTTTGCCTGGGACGATGACGGGGATTTGACCTTCCGGGGCATTAAGGTGGACACAGACCCCAATGATCCGCGGTTTGACGGCGAAAAAGCTGTTTGCGAAACTGCGCCGGTTCCTAAGCCTGCAAGCAATAGTGATACGATGAACGTAGGTGGCTATAGCTTTGTTGTTGCGGATGTGACAAAAGATTTAAAAGATATCCTGGCAGATTTTGCGGCGGATTACAACACCAATGTGCAGGGCTGGACGGCCTCTGTAAACGCTGCTGGAGACGGCATTGTCTTTACGGCCCAGCAGGCAGGCAAACTGGGCGGGGCGCAAAATACGGCGGGCCAGCCCACAGGCAGCAAGGTTATAAATGCCGGCAAAGACGAGGATGTAGACGGCCGGGCGGCAGCAAAGGAAGCCCAGGACGCCATTAAGAAGATGCTGGGCGAGACCACTTTCGTGGACTTGGGCATGGGTATGGAAGAGGGTTCGGACGGCAAAATCAAGCCTGCCACAGCCTTTAACTCTGCCCTGTGCGGCCTGAAATATCTGGGCGGCAGCGACAGCCAGGACGTGTATGGCGGCTATGGCCTGGACGAGGACGGGGATCCCCGAAACTTCGTCACACTGCTGAAAAAGGCAGGCGAGCTGCTTTATAATACCGACCAGGATACCGGCGACTGGGAGAAAATTGAAAATGTGGCGGATATGGACCGCCTTACCAAGAAAATCCAGGACGCGCTGGGCAAGGTCAGCCTGACCCATGTGGATTTGGATACAGATGTGGCGTTCCTTAAGAGCAATAAAGACCGCCTGAAAGCGCTGGATGATACCCTGAACGATCAGATTGTGGGGACAGAGGATATGGATCCGGCTGAGTCCATTACCGCTCTGATGTGGGCGCAGTATTCCTACAATGCCGCGCTGAAAATAGGAAATGGCATTTTATCTAATTCTTTGCTTGACTATTTGAGCTAAAAGGGTTATTATGTACTAAAACGGAGATTTAGAGGAAGGGAGCACGTGGACTATGGGACCGTTGATTGAAATAAAAACTGTGCCCATTGAAATTGAAATGCGCACGAAGAATGCCCGGCTGGTGTATAACAATGCCAGTGCCGAGGTGGAGATTAGCCGGGACAAGGGCGGGCTGAACATTAAAAGCCGCCCCATCAAGGTGAAGATGGATTCCTTTGAAGCCCAAAGCTCTATCCGTCCCACTGCTCCCCAGAGCATCCAGCAGTCCGCGCAGAAGGGCAAACAGGCTGTCTATGAGGCTACGGCTACGTATGCCCAGCGGGGGCAGATCTGTATGAATGCCAAGCTGGGCCAGGAGTTTATCACCCAGTTTGCGGCGGAGGACTTTGACAAAACCCTTATCGCAGGGGATCCCAATAACTTTGGCCTGGATTTCATCCCCAAGGGCGGCGTGAACATGGAGTGGGAAGACGGCACCATGCAAATCCGCTATGAGATGGATAAACTGAACTTTGACTGGAAAACCGGCGGCGTGGGCTTTGAGTTTGAGCCTGGAGACATTGAAATTTCCGTGGTGCAGCGCCCTGAGGTCATTATCAAATACGTAGGCGGGCGCATGTATGTGCCGCCTTCGGCAGATCCGAATTACGTAGACGTACAGGCATAACGAGGTATGAGTGTGAAGCTTTCCACCAAATATTTCGGTGAAATCGACTTTGAGCGGGAGGATGTGCTGTCCTTCCCCAAAGGCCTTTTTGCCTTTGAAGAGGAAAAAGAATTTTTATTGCTGCCTTTTTCCGGCAGCGACGGCACCCTGCTGTGCCTGCAAAGCGTGGAAACGCCGGAGCTGGCTTTTGTCTGCATCAATCCCTTTTCCTTTAACGGCGGCTATGCGCCTGTTTTGCAGCCGGAAGAGTTGAAGGTTATGGGTGTGGAGGACAGCCGGGAGCTGTGCTACTACGTGTTGTGCGTGGTGAAGAACCCGGTTTCCAGCAGCACGGTAAACCTGAAGTGCCCCATTGCCATTCACGATGAAACTAGGCAGGGGATGCAGGTGATATTGGAGGGAACAGATTACGGCATGCGCCACCTGCTTTCCGAGTTTGGGGAAGGAGGGGGAGCGGATGCTGATCCTGCGCAGGAAAAGCGGTGAGTCTTTCCGCATTGGGGAGGATATTACCATTACAGTGCTGTCCACTAAGGACAGCGAGGCCCAGATAGCCATTGACGCGCCCAAGGAAGTCCCTGTGCTGCGCAGTGAGCTGTACAACGCCATGGAGGAAAACCGGGACGCTGCCGAGGAGCAGTCCCAGCCCCAGGAGCTGCTGGCTATGCTCACCCAGTTGCAGCACAAGTCCCCGGAGCCTTCAGAAAAAACAGAATAAAAATGGGAAAGAGCGGTGCGGAGAAGCGCCGCTCTTTTTGCATAATCCCCCTTGCTGCGGATTATCCTATAGTCAGGCTGCTATTTTACAGCACGCATATTGGAGGGTTTTTATGGCAAACCATCTGCAAAATGAGACAAGCCCTTACCTGCTTCAGCACGCGGAGAATCCGGTGGACTGGTATCCTTGGGGGGAGGAGGCTTTCCGCCGGGCCAAGGAGGAGGACAAGCCCGTTTTCCTCAGCATTGGGTACAGCACCTGCCACTGGTGCCATGTGATGGCCCGGGAAAGCTTTCAGGACGCGGAAACAGCCCGGCTGCTGAACCGGTGGTTTATCAGCATCAAGGTTGACCGGGAGGAGCGGCCTGACCTGGACAGCGTTTATATGGCGGCCTGCCAGGCCTTTACCGGCAGCGGCGGCTGGCCTGCCAGCCTTTTTTTAACGCCGGGAAAGGAGCCTTTTTTTGCGGGGACGTATTTCCCCAAGCGCAGCCGGGGCGGCATGGTGGGATTCCAGGAGCTGCTGGAGCTGATCCATGAGAAGTGGGAGCGGGATCGTCCGGCCCTGCTGGACAATGCCAGGAAAGCCGTGGCGCTGCTGAAGCGCCAGGAGCAGGCGGCCGGCAAGGCGGAGCCGGGGCTGCTGGAAACGGCTGTACGGGAATATAAGCACAGTTTTGACCGGGAACATGGAGGCTTTGGCAGCGCGCCCAAATTTCCCTCGCCCCATAACCTGCTTTTCCTGCTGGCCTATTATCGCAGGCGGGGGGACAGGGAATGCCTGGAGATGGCGGAAAAGACCCTTGTGCAAATGTACCGGGGCGGGCTGTTTGATCATATTGGCGGCGGTTTTTGCCGATACTCTACAGACGCGCGCTTTTTAGCGCCCCATTTTGAAAAGATGCTGTATGACAATGCCCTGCTGGTTTTAGCCTGCTGCGAAGCCTATGAGATAACCCGGAAAGAGGTGTATCTGCTGGCAGCGCGGCGCACAGCGGACTATGTGATGGGGGAGATGACTGCGGATGCAGGGGGCTTTTACAGCGCCCAGGACGCGGACTGCCAGGGGGAAGAGGGGAAATATTACCTTTTTACGCCGGAGGAGATTATCCGCGTTTTGGGACGGGAACAGGGGGAACGGTTTAACAGCCATTTTGACATCACAGCAGCCGGAAACTTTGAGGGGAAAAGTATTCCCAACCTGCTGGGCAGCGACCCGCTGGATCGCGCCTTTGATGGGGCCTTGAAGCGCTTGTATGCCTATCGCAGGGAGCGATATGACCTCCACCTGGATGACAAGCATCTGACGGCCTGGAATGGTTTGATGATTGCCGCGCTGTGCCGTCTGTACCGGGCCAGCGGCAGGCAGGAATACCTGGAGGCGGCGAAGAAGGCAGACCGCTTCCTCTGGGAGCACTTGTGGGATGGGGAATCCTTGTATGTCAGCTTCCGGGCGGGACGCCGAGGCGCAAAAGGGTTTCTGGATGACTATGCCGCCGGCGTGTTCGCACAGTTGGCGCTTTATGGCGCAACACTGGAGGGGAAATATCTTGCCCAGGGAGAGATGCTCTGCCAGAAGGCTGTTTCCAAGTTTTGGGACAAGGAAAAGGGCGGATTTTCCCTTTACGGAGAGGAGCAGGAAGGCCTGTTCCTCCGGCCCAAGGAAACCTATGACGGGGCTATGCCCAGCGGGAATTCCCTGATGGCCTGGAATCTGGTGCGGCTGGGGCAGCTTGCCGGGGAGGAGGGGATTATCCGGCTGGCAGAGCGCCAACTGGATTTCCTGGCAGCAGAGGCAGAGCGGTATCCCGCAGGCTTTGCCATGTTTTTGCTGGCCTTGCTGGACAACACAGATCCGCCGCCCAAGGCTACTGTAGTGCTGGCTGACAGGCGTAAAAGGCAGGAGCTGCCGCTGGCGCTTCCTGCGGAAGCTGTTGTCACCCTGCGGGAGCCAGGCCAGGGGTATCCCCTGAAAGGGGGCAGGACTACCTTCTATGTGTGCCGGGGGCGCCAGTGCCTGCCGCCGTCCAACAGGTGGCCAGAGTAAAAGGGTTTTCCCGCGGCGGAAATACAGTTTTTCAATGGGGCGTGTCTCAGGCGAAGGGGCACGCCCTTTCAGTTTCTTTTCTGAAGGAAGGGATTTTTTAAATGTGCCGGCTGTACAGGCAGTTTTATGGAGCGGGGGACATAAAATCAAAGAGAAACAAAAGGGGGTGGCAGCCGTGTTTTTCGCACAGCTACTAGATTTTCTGTCCAACATTTTTTACCTGTTCCTGCATGTCACGGGAAACGGCACTTTTCCCAAGGCGCTTACCGGCGCCCAGGAGAAAAAATGCCTGGAGGAGATGGCGGCAGGCAGCGCAAGCGCCCGCCGCACGCTGATTGAACATAACCTGCGGCTGGTGGCCCACATTGTCAAGAAATATTACGCCAGCCAGAACGACCAGGAAGATTTAATCTCCATCGGCACCATCGGCCTTATTAAGGCCATTGACAGCTTTGACCCGGGGAAAGGGATCCGCCTTTCCAGTTATGCGTCTAAATGTATTGAAAATGAAATTCTTATGTTTTTCCGCAGCGGCAAAAAGAGCGCACAGGATGTTTCCATCAATGAACCTATTGACACGGATAAGGACGGCAATTCCCTGACCATTATGGATACCATGGCAGTGGAGGACACCATTATCGACAACATTGACGTGCGCATGAAAAGCGAAAAACTGTATGGGTTTATTGACTGCGCCCTGAGCAAAAGGGAAAAGGATATTGTTTGCATGCGGTATGGCCTGCTGGGACACACCGCCATGCCCCAGCGGGTGGTGGCAAAGCGGCTGGGGATTTCCCGGAGCTACGTGTCGCGCATTGAGAAAAAAGCTCTGGAAAAGCTGCGGGCAGAGTTCGGAGAGGGAGAATATTAGGGTATATTATTGTATATGGGAATATAATCAAATTTGAATAGCGGTTATTATGAAGAGTTCTGTGATTAAGGCATTGAAATTTTGGTGCAGGTTGGGGTTAAGAAAAGGGTCGGAGGATAAATTCATCGGCCCTTTTATAACTACAATTAACTGTTAAAATGCTGTGGGTATATATCTTCGCACTGTCCGCAGGCGATGCCAATCCTTTGCTGCGCCGAAATCAACCTGCTCCACGTTGATGGCCTTAGCATTAGCTGGGTCGGTAGTGGGCAGGCGCATCAGGTCAAAGCACAAATTTCTAATAACGCAACATCCTTTTCCGCTTGCTTGCCAGGCAGATAATCGTAGATACCATGGTTTTCATGCCAAGGGAGAGATGGTTAAATTTCTTCTTTCCATCCAGCTCAAAGCACTCCATCATTTCAGAGGCAAAGTCATAATCATAGTTGGGGTTAACTTTAGATGCGATTTGCAACAGCTTGCACACGGGAAGGTTAGCGGCTTCAATTTTAGCCGTGGGGATATGGTGCATGGTGCAGTCATGGATTAAATGGCGGTAGCCGGAGCAGATGAAAGCGTCCTCAATCCATTTCCCTTGCACAAGGTTATAGCGGTGTGTGAGTTTTGAACCGCAGTCGGCGCAGTAGAGAAGCCCGGTCAAGCGGTTAGGGGCGTTCTGCCGCTTTGGGGCGCGACGCACGGTTTCCCGTATCTTCTGTACGATCTGCCACGTTTCCCCGTCCACAATGGCGGGGATTGCGCCCTCAAAAACGTGCTGTTCCTCCGGTGCGGTCTTGCGGGTGCTTTTGGTCTTATAGTTCTCGCATACGGTTTTCCCCAATACCTTGCGCCCTGTATATTCCGGGCGTTTCAGTATGTAGCCGATAGTGGTCGCTGACCATGCGTAGGGGTCTGTGTATTTTGCCGCCCGGACTGGCTCGCCTGTCCGCTTCCAATGCTCAGACGGGATAGGGATTTTCTCGGCGCGGAGTGCCTTTGCTATGCTAGCTATGGTTTCCCCGGCAAGGACGCTCTGGAAGATGCGGCGCACAACGGCGGCTTCCTCGTCAACCAACCACTCGCCTTTTTCTTCTTTGGAAGCGCGGTAGCCATAGCAGACACTGCCAGAGCAGCGCAAGCCCTTTTCCATCCTGGACTTGAAAACAGCTTTGATTGCGGAGCTGGACGCCGCCCTCAGTATGGACGAGAGCATCTCCCAGGATGAGGCGGAGGTCAGTGAGGAGGTCGGTGAGGGCGAACGGCCCTCTGTTCTGGAGGATCTGAAAAAATGGGCGGCGGAGATACCCCCGGACAAAAAGCCCGGAAAGGAGCCGGAGCGCGGATGAAGAAAGAGGAAGAACTGAAGGTGCGTATCTCCCCTGAAGATAAGGAGCGCATCCGCTCCAAGATGGAGGAGGCCGGCATCCTGAACATGAGCGCCTATGTCCGCAAGATGGCGCTGGACGGTATCTGTGTGAGGCTGGATTTAACGGATGTGCGCCAGCTCATTGTCCTGCTCCAGCGGTGCAGCACCAACCTGAACCAGTACGCGAAACGGGCGAACGAGACTGGGAGCGTCTATGCGGCGGACATCGAGGATCTGCGCTCCCGGCTGGACGAGATATGGGAGCTGTCCAGACAGTCCCTTGCCCGCCTTGCCAGCATCCGATAGCGGCTGGGGGCTTCAAAAGTTTTGCAAAGGGGCGCGGAGCAGTCCGCACCCTTTACATAGGCGGCATCCTTGCCGGACAGCGGGCCGGCGCGGTAAACTGTATACAGGAAACAGGAAAGGACGGGACACGATCGCTCTCTGTCAGGCCATAGAACACCTTGCAGTGGATGGGCAGGTTCTTCCCGCCGTTCAGGAACTTCCGGGCGGCGATGGTGTGCTGGCCGTCAAAGACATAGTAGCGCCCGCCCCGGCTGCTGACCTTCGGCTCGTTGGCGATGCGCTCATCGAACTCGGCGGTGATCCTGCGGACCCGATCCTCGTTCAAGATGCGCTGGTAAGTAGTGCGGGGGATCACCAGCTCCCGGCTGTCCAGCACGACTTCCCGACAAAAGAGATTTTTCGTGTTCATTCTGTGTGTCCTCCCTCGATCTTTGAGATATACTGTTTCACGAACTGATTGACCGGATTACGATTTACGAAACGCCGGGTATGGGGCGCTACCGCAAGGGAAAGGAAAAGCGCATTACTATCTACTACAAATTTGTCGGGGCTATCCAATAATAGAAAAACGGCATCCCTTATGGATGCCAAAAAAAATAACTTGGCTTTACGTCCTTTTGACTTCTCATCATCATGGGAGAGCCTTTCGTATAGGGCGGTGAGTTTGTCTTTCTCTGTCTGCTTTTTCATGGTGTGTACCTCCTTTCCATCGTAAATCAGAAAAAACACCTGGAGGGCTACGCTGCCCAGCATAGTTTTCCCAATATCGTCCACTATATCGATGACGGATGGTCCGGCGGCAATTTCGACAGGCCGGCGTGGAAACGGCTGGTGGCCGACATTGAGGCCGGGAAAGTGGCTCTGGTACTCGCAAAGGACATGAGCAGGATCGGTAGAGATTACCTCCAGAAAGGATTTTACACGAGGTTCTCTTTCGCAAATTTGGAGTCTGCTTCATCGCCATTGGCAACAGCATCGACAGCGATGATCCCAGTTCAAGCGAATTCGCTCCTTTCGTCAACATCATGTCGGAATGGTATTTGCGGGATCTGAGCCGCAAGCAGCGCATCGCTATCCGGGTCAAGGGCGAGTCGGGCAAGCCCACTACCAACTGCGCCATCTACGGCTACCGAAAAGACCCCAACGACAAATACTGGTGACCGGCTTCCACGTCACTTTCCAGTCGGCCCCGGTGAGCGTGTCCACATCTTGGGCCGTCATTTCGGCCTTTATGGCGTCCTGCAAGCCCTCGATCTCTGCTTCCAGCTCTTCTGCCAGCCGCTTTAACTCCCCTAGTTCTTTTACGTACTGTAAACTAAAATGAAAGTTGAAGACCCGCCAGCCCTTCTGGTACAATGGTTTCACCACAAATCCAAGTACC
>NZ_QWLE01000144.1:0-1613 GCF_009917365.1 Neglectibacter sp. X4
CACAAACTCATTGCTTGCCACTGTCCGGGACTCTGCCAGGCTGCCGTCCTCCTCCCGGGTGGCCAGGATAATATCCGCCCCGGCTTCCCGCAGGGAATTGTCCAGACGCACATACGCCTTCTTCTTCGCGGAGGTGATGCCCTTCTGCTTGTTCGCGGAGTCATAATGGGCAAACCACTGCTCCACCAGCGCATCCCCGTTGCTGATATCAATTTCCGATTCATCCAGGCCGCCGAACTTCACCAGCCAGTCTTTCATGTCTTTCTTGTTGTCTTCTGTCAGCAGGCTTGCCGCGCTTCCGCCTACGGTTTCCACCTTCAGCGCTTCCGCCTTATTCGATCCTGCCACGTCCTGCACCGACACATACGTGCCCGGCGCCGAATATCCCCCGCTTATCATGTCCAGCGCTCCAAACGGCGAAAGCAGCGGGTAGATGATGGCTGTAAGCAGCATCAGCATAAACAGGACGAAGCCCACCAGGAACTTGGGGTTCGTGAATGCTTGTTTTAACTGGTGTTTCATTTCATTACCTCCCTTATTCCGCTTCCATCTGCGCCGCTTTCACGCGGGGATCGATTATGCCGTACAGGATTTCCACCACCAGGTTTGCTATCAGCACCATGATGGTAATCACCAGCGTACAGCCCGACAGCAGCGGATAGTCCCGGGCGCCTATGGCCCCGAACATGGCTGTCCCCAGCCCGGGATAGTTGTACACAATTTCCGCCACCAGGTTGCCGCCTATCATGGTGCCGAAGGACAGCGCCAAGCCTGTAATCTGCGGCAGCATGGCGTTGCGGAACACGTACAGCACGATTTTCCAGTCCTTTATCCCCAGGAACCGGCTGTACTTCACATAGTCCGCGTTCAGCTCATAGATGGACATGGAACGCATGCCGATGGCCTGCCCGCCGATGGTGATGAGCACTGCCGTCCAGAACGGGAGCTGGTAGTGCCGCAATACGGAGGCAAAGAATTCCCAACTCATGCTGGGGTTCATGTCAAAGGAGTACCCGCCTCCTGTAGGCGCTATCTTCAGCACCGAGCTGAACACATAAATCATGATGAACGCCAGGCCGAAGGCCGGGAAGTTGCTGATGAACATGAACAGCGGCAGCACCGCCGCGTCCACCGCCTTGCGTATGTACGCCGCTATGGCTCCTAAAAGGTTCCCCAGGAACCAGCCCACGATGATGGCCGGGATCTGCAGCCCCAGCGTCCACACCACGGAGGATCCGATTATATCATTTACAGTCCGGGGATACTGGGACAGGGAGTTGCCCATATCGCCCTGGAATAATTTTCCAACATATACAAAGAACTGTTCAGGCAGGGATTTGTCAAGCCCGAACTCTTTGGAGTACTGCTCGATCATTTTCTGCTGCACCGATGGGTCTGTTACGCCCTGGGTGGCCTGCACTGCCAGCGCCTTTACAGGGTCGCCCGGCATCAGCCGCGGCAGCAGGAAGTTCAGGAACACGGCTACCACCAGTGTGATCACGTACCACACAATGCGCTTGCCGTAATACTTCATAAAGCCTTTCAACACTATCACCTCATCTTTTTAGTGGCGGCTCCCGGGATTCCTTCCCTCAGCCGCTTTCCCTAAAACA
>NZ_QWLE01000145.1:0-1605 GCF_009917365.1 Neglectibacter sp. X4
GTTACATGGACTTAAACCGGTTCGCGGAGGACACCCGGCACATGATTATTTTTGATACCCTGACCGCTGATTCCCCTATCGGCTGGAAAGGGGAACGCAGCCGCGCCTTTCTCACCGAGGAGGGATATAAAAAGTCCCTGGAACGCCAGGAACAAGGGCATATCAAAATTGTGAGCCACGCGAAGGTCCGAAACGGACATCTGCACTATGACCGGCAAGTCTTGCCTGCAAAGAAGCCATTGAGCAGGCCATTAACGCCCACTATGGGGATAACCGTCTGAATACCGAGGCCGCTGTCAAAGAGGTGCTGGAACAGTTCGGGCCGGAGCGTATGCAGTACATCCTTGCCAATACGGTGCTGAAAAAGGAGCATGACGGGCGCATCTCCCGCGATAACAAAGCCTGGGCGAAAACAATCCCCATGCCGGAGGATGGCGGCGATCCCCGCCACAGTTATGCCTTGGTGGTGGATAAGGTCAACCCCGGCCTGACCGACCTGTTTTTGAAGCAGGCGCGGAAAGTCCTTCAAGCCCCGGAGAAAGGCTCCGTCCTGGAAAAACTCAAACAGGAGCCGCCGGAACGCAGACCCGCCGCCCCTAAGAAACGGGAACCGGAACGATGAGCGCGGCAAAGCGGAAACGGGAGGTACAGGTGAATTTCCGGGTTTCCCCGGAGGAGCTGGCCCTGATTGAGCAGAAAATGTCCCAGCTTGGAACCGTCAACCGGGAAGCCTACCTGCGGAAAATGGCGCTGGACGGGTATGTGGTAAAGCTGGATTTGCCGGAGCTGAAGGAGCTGGTGTCCCTGATGCGCTATTCCAGCAACAACCTGAACCAGCTGACCCGTAAAGTGCATGAAACCGGGCGGGTTTATGACGCTGACCTGGAGGATATATCCCAGCGGCAGGAACAGCTTTGGGACGGTGTGCAGAAGATACTGGCCCAGCTTTCTAAGCTCTCCTGACCGGAGAGTTTACCCCATCTGCGGAGGGAGGAACGGCGTTCTTCGCCGCGCCTTCCTCCGCTTTTTCTTTTTGACGGTAAACTTGCCGGATGTGCCGGAATCATGGATAATAGCGGCAGAACAGGGTTTTACGAAAGGAGTGGACTGCTATGATGTCATTTGAACAGGTGATAGACATTTTTGGGGACTATCTGGCATTGGATACAGAAATGGAAGTCTGCAAAAGCCGGTATGGGTATATCCGGGTGGAGTTTCATGGGACAGAGGAATTACCCGGCTATTGCAGCGGCATGGTCTGCCGTACCCCAAAGGAGCTTTTTGACCTTCTGCTTTCCGATTATGAAAGCTATCTGGAAATCCAGCGGACAAAGGGACGCAGGAATGTGACGGAGGAAGATAAAAACGAAATTACCGCACTGTGTCAATCCCGTTTGGAGAAGTGGGAAAAAGGAAACGCCAGATAGCTTTGGGTGATTTACTTTTGGCATGAAACAGGATAATCCGATATAAAAATGTTGAATAAAAAGAAACAAGCGGTCTGCGTATGCAGACCGTTTTGTTATGGAGGGAGGATTCCATCATGGCAACCACACGCATCATGCCGCTGCACACCGGCAAAGGCCGCACCGAAAGCCAGGCGGT
>NZ_QWLE01000146.1:0-1562 GCF_009917365.1 Neglectibacter sp. X4
CGCATATTTGCTTTAAATGGTGCATATGCAAAGAGGCTGTCTCATTTTATCTGTGAACTGCTACCCGTCAAGTAGACAATTAAAAAAATAAAATTTTCTGACCAGTCGGAAGTGTTTTCCGACTGGTATTTTTATGCGGCCTGCAGATATAACCGATGTTTTTCCATTGGGGTTAAAACTCCCAGGTTTCTCTGCAAACGCTTGTTGTTGTAGTACTCAATATAGTTTTCTATCATTCCCACCAGACTCTCTCTATTAGTAAATTTTCTCCCATAATACCGCTCACGTTTCAAAATGCCCCAGAATCCTTCCATTGGACCATTATCAATACACTTTGCCACTCTGGACATACTTTGCTTCATTCCCGCCGCTTCCAGTTTTGCATGGAAGACTCGATTCGTATATTGAAATCCTCTGTCACTGTGAAACAGTGGGTGGGCACTAGGATTTTTGCTTACCGCCTCATTAAAGGTGTCAAAAACTAAAGCATTGTTATTGGAATCACTGATGACATAGGCTACAATGCGCCGGTCATACAGATCTAAGATTGCGCTGAGATACACTTTCTTTTTTGTAATTCCTTCATAGTATTTAAATTCTGTAACATCAGTCAGCCATTTTTGATTTGGCATTTCTGCCTTGAACTGCCTGTTCAAAAGGTTTTCTGCAATATATTGTGGGTTCTTTGCCTGTCTGGTGCAGCCTTGATTCGTATACTTGATGGTTGACTTGATATTCAGCTTGCGGCAGATTCGCAGGACTCGCTTATCGTTTACATCAATCCGGTGGTAACGCTGAAGCTCATCTCTGATTCTTCGATATCCTTTGTCGGGACTTTCCGTATGGATTTGTTCTATCGTTTCCGCAATCTGCCTGTTTCGTAGTTCCTCTTTTGGTATCTGTCTGTTCAGCCACTTGTAGTATCCTGCATGGGATACCTGACCAATTTCGCATAATGCTCTTACCGGATAATGATGGGCTTTGTGTTCTTCTTCGATTGCCTGATATATGGCCTGGTGCCGCACCAGGCTTAGCCCCGCCTCCTCTCTATTTCCTCGAGTTTTTTTAAGAATGATATCTCCATTTCAGCACGCTTTTTCTCTGCTCTTAAAAGCCGGTTTTCTGCACGCAGCTTTTCCAGTTCGCTTAGTTCATCTTCGGATTTGCGATGACCGCGACCATCCCGAAGTCCTTCTACGCCCCGCTCTTCATATTTGATGATGTAGCTGCGAGCCTGCTGATAGGATATTTTGTACTTTTCAGCGGTTTGTGCATAATTTCGCTTGTGCGCAATACAATACTGCACGATTTCAATGCGTTCATCAAATGTTGTTTTTCGTCCTTTTGTCATGATGACAAAGCCTCCTGTTCCGGGTAACTTTAGAATCCCACCACTATTATACAGCTTTATCCACTTTTGGAGTTTACTTTTTGAACGAATCTCATATTTTTTACAGATATCATCCTGTGAACCTTTCCCAGACAGATAATCCTCAACTGCCCGCTGTTTAAGTTCCTTGGAATATTTTTTATATCCTTTTGTTAAAAATGCTGCAGTACCC
>NZ_QWLE01000147.1:0-1486 GCF_009917365.1 Neglectibacter sp. X4
CATCCCACACAGGGGTAAAACTTCTGGAATTTGAGGCAGGGACTAAGTTTGCGGAGGGAATCGCAGGATTGTTTTAGACACTTTCCGGAAAGGGAATGGGAACGGTATGAAGCAGTATTTCATGGAGTACGAGAGCGACAGGAAGGTATGCGGCGGGTATTCCCACGTCTGGGGCTTTGCCAGCAGCATTAAAACTGCGAAAGGGTATATCGCCAGGTGCAGAAAGCGGGAGGCGGGGCATAATCCCCGGAATTTCCGTATCTATGACGCCTGGGCGGACTGCCCGGAGGGAGAACATGTCCCCTGCGTGTACCATGAAGCGTGAGGAAAGGAGGCCCCATGGCAAAAGCATTTAAAGAACTGACGGAGGAGGAGCGGCAGAGGCAGCAGCGGCGGCAGGAGATCGCCCGGCTGTGGGCAGAAGGGGAAAGCTGTCGGGCTATCGGGGAGCGGTTCGGTCTGACCCGTCAGGCTGTCCATGACATCCTGCGCCGGATGGAGGACGGGCCAGTCACCCCAGGCTTTGCCCAGCTTGTGCGGAGGTGGCCCTATCCCAACGCCGCAAGGTGGGTTTTGGAGAGCGGCTACACTTCCATTGCGGAGCTGGCGCGGGAGACGGGGATCCCAGACAACACCCTGCGGAATATCCTGCGGGGAAACACCTTTCCAAAGCCGGAAACGGTACGGCCCCTTCTGGAGCTTTCGGGCATGAGCTTTGCGGAATTCTTTCATGATCCCGCCTCCCCTCCTCCCTCTCCGGAAGAGTTGGAACGGCAAAAGACGGAGCGGGAGCAGGCCCGAAAGGAGCGGCGCAAAACGTACCTGCGGGACTACTATCAGAAAAACCAGGAACGCATCAGGGCCAGGGCGCGGGAGTGGAACCGGGCGCACCCGGCGAACACGCCGGAGGAAAAAGCCGCCCGGGCTGAATATGACAAGGCATACAATGCCGCCAACCAGGAGCAGCGGGCGGCGTACCGCAGGGCATACTATCGGGCCAACCCGGAACTGTACGCCCGGAAAAGGAAGCCCCGGACAGAGCTGCCCCATCAATTGACACTGGAGGGAAAAGAGCATGAGTAAGGTAATCGCGGTCTGCAATCAAAAGGGCGGGGTGGGAAAAACCGTCACCACTGTAAATCTGGGTATCGGGCTGGCGAAAAAGGGCAGGCGCGTTCTGCTGATTGATATGGACGCACAGGGATCTTTAACAGCCAGCCTGGGATACCAGCAGCCCGACCAGATAGAGGAAACCATTTCCACCCTTTTGGGAAAAATCATTCAGGATGTGCCTCTGACGCCCGGCGAGGGCATCCTGCGCCACGCTGAGGGCGTTGACCTGCTGCCCGCCAACATTGAGCTTTCCGGGCTGGAGGTAACGCTGGTGAACACCATGAGCCGGGAAACCATGCTGCGGGAGTACCTGAAAACCGTCCGTAATCAATACGACGTAATTCTGCTGGACTGCTGCCCGTCCCTTGGAATG
>NZ_QWLE01000148.1:0-1414 GCF_009917365.1 Neglectibacter sp. X4
AGAACTGACGGAGGAAGAGCGGCAGAGACAGCAGCGCCGCCAGGAGATCGCCCGGCTTTGGGCAGAAGGGGAAAGCTGCCGAGCCATCGGGGAGCGGTTCGGCCTGACCCGTCAGGCTGGCGGAGCTGCACCCCTTCAAGGGCCACCCGTTCCACGTCATGGACGATGAGAAAATGCGGGAGATGGCAGAGAGCGTCTCTCAGCATGGGGTGCTGGTGCCGGGAATTGTGCGCAGGCGTCCGGAGGGCGGGTACGAACTGGTTTCCGGACACAGGCGCAAACGGGCCTGCGAGCTGGCGGGGCTACCCGCCATGCCTGTGTTTGTACGGGAACTGGACGATGATGAAGCCACCCTCATCATGGTGGACAGCAACCTCCAGCGGGAGAAAATCCTGCCCAGCGAAAAGGCTCTTGCCTACAAAATGAAGCTGGAGGCTATGAAGCGACAGGGGAAACGGAGTGATTTAACTTCTGGCCCAGTGGGCCAGAAGTTATCCAGAGATGAATTGGCGGAGAATAGTCCAGACAGCGCAAGGCAAATCCAGCGATATATCCGCCTGACGTACCTCCACCCTGCCCTGCTCCAGCCGGTTTTCCTCGCCGCCCTGCTGGTAAAAATCACGCACCTTGTCTATGGTGCTCATGGGTTCCGCCTTTTTACCAGTTCTATAGCCTCCTATTACAATAAGATTTACGGTGAGAGGCACGGCAGCCAGCCGTGTCTTTTTCCACATCGTTGCCAAAGCTGTTAGAATGGGAGTAATTGGTCTGACGCTAGCCTCCAAGGACCAACACGTCCGCAGGGAAGTCCGTCAGCCAGCCTCTCATTCGCAGTGTTCGATTTATGCAGGTAGAGCCGCCTCGTCCGGGCTATTGCCCCGGCCCGGTGCGTCCGTGTCATCCAATAGATAGAATCGGCAATGATGGAAAGGCTGGTCGCCAAATCAATATAGGCGATCTTTCCAGACACCCGGCCTGCGTGGGGGTGGACAGGCTCACCCTGTGCAAGGCCCTGTACGCGGAGATGGAAAAAGCGGGAGTAGACACGCGGGAAACGAAGGGCGTTATACAAAGCTATGAAGCAAAGGCGCGTGTGGCGGCGGGAGAAATCCCGCCGTTTTTCTGTAAGGAAGTAGAGCGGTATGAAGCCGCGGAAGCCAAGGCGGACGGGACTTTTGGAGCAGGAAAAGCCCCCTGTACGGGACGATGGGCCGGGCAGGTGAGAAATCTTAAATAACAGAGGAGCATAAGACTATGAAGAATATTTATATAAATTTAGCCGGCGTGCTGGCAAAGCCGGATCTGGAACTGGAAAGCCTGGAGGAACTGTTCCAGCCGGGATATTTTGCAAACCTTGCCCCGGAGTGGAGCATGATAGAGGCCGCAAGGCTGCTGGCAGGGCAGGAGGGCTGTC
>NZ_QWLE01000149.1:0-1367 GCF_009917365.1 Neglectibacter sp. X4
CTCCGGCGTCCCGCTTTTTTCGTTTTGCGGGGTCAATACACCATCAGGAAAGATTTGCAATTTGCACCCTCCCCCTGTCCCACGGGAGGGAAAATTAAAAGGTTGGGGGAATCGTTGAAAGGTTGTTACCTCACTCACTGGTCACTTTCCAAGTCATGGAGGGTCTTCCCATCTTGGGTTTGGCATCGCCATCCATCAAAAACAAATTAATACTTTTTCCACGCACTATGGTGCCCCCCTTAATCCACAAATATTTCGGGAACATTATACTGGATATCTGCCGACTCACGGGCCACTCCAATGTTCCTGCTTCGTAATAAAGAGCGCCGTAGTTTTATGTTTCCACTTTGTGTAATAACAACGTATTCGCTCTTATGCTGACGGATATATGTAGAGGTTTCGCGTGAGAAACCACTTCGTTGTAATAATATAGTGAGCGGATTGGTCGTTCCGTATTCCACATACTCGTACCAATCGTTTTGAAAGGTCTCGAGGTTGTGTAACCGCTTATATTCATTCGAGAAACGTAGGAAATAGTTGGAGATACTAAAAAGAATTACATTTTCAATTACCTCCAGTGTGTCAGCAATTACAACATTCCGATGCTCACGCGAGTCATTGTAACGTTCCTGCTTACCGTTGACTTGAACGCCGGAATCCGGATTGTTCTGCTTGAATTCAATAGCCTTGTTCATGATATGACTCAATCCAGTACCCTGTATCCATTGAATAAGAATGACGGCATACCAGCGGAGCATACCGTGCTTTCCTGTTTTCTTGCTGACTCTGCCAAGTGTCTGCCGCTCATATTTCTCCCATTTGAAGATACGGCACATCCGTTCAAGGAAGTCCATTAAGTCATCATAGCTCACATTTCCGTTGGCATCCAGGACTGGGTAATGCATTCCTTTTGCGATGGCTGTAGTAAGATTTTCCGTCTGATCTACGGATACATTTATATCATCGTCTGGTTTGGTCGACTTCTCCTCGAAGTTTGCCTTTATTTTTGCCTCGTCGCCTTCTTGCAGAAACGGTGCGAATTCTTTATGAACGAGGCTGTCTCTCCCCTTGGTAATGTCACGCAACAGAATGAGAGCGAATTTCCGCATAAGGGTATAGGATTCCTCAGATTGACTCTTGGGGTGTTTGTCAAACTCAATTTTCCCCTCAAGAAGCGCTTTTACTACGGACTTTTTCTGTGCATTGGTGAGCTCGGATTCAATAGAAAGCTTCTGTGCTGGAACTTTCTCCTTCAGCAGTTCCTCAAATTTTTCCTCCTTGACCTTCTCGTCGTACTGTAAACTAAAATGAAAGTTGAAGACCCGCCAGCCCTTCTGGTACAATGGTTTCACCACAAATCCAAGTAC
>NZ_QWLE01000150.1:0-1333 GCF_009917365.1 Neglectibacter sp. X4
ATGAGATTGCCCAACGGCTATGGTTCAGTTGTGAAGCTGTCAGGCAAGCGCCGCCGCCCGTATATGGTCAGGGGCGGGGTGTATGGGTATGACGATAGGGGTTATCCCCAATATGACGTTGTGGGTTACGCTGAAACACGGGAACAGGGCTTGACCATGTTGGCAGAATACAACCGCAACCCTTGGGACGTGGAGAAGGCCAAGATCACCCTGAAGGAACTGTTTGAACTCTGGAAAGAGAAAAAGGCCCCCAAGCTGGGAACGTCCAACCGGCAATCCCTTTGTTCAGCGTTCAAGCATTGTTCAACTTTAGTGAACAAGCCCTATAAACAAATCAAGGCTTTCCAAATGCAGGAAGCTATTGACGGTTGCGGCAAGGGGTACAGTACACAAGCGGCAATCAAAAACCTTTGGGGGCATCTTGACCGGTTCGCTTTAGAACTGGATGTGATCAACCGCTGTTATTCTGAATTGTTGACTTCTGATCCGGTGCCGCCCACGTCTAAGCAACCTTTCACGGATCAGGAAGTTGAAACGGTTTGGGCGCATCAGGCGGAACCTTGGGTGGATAGTGTGTTGGTATTCCTCTATTCCGGTTGGCGGATTTCAGAATTGCTGAACCTGAAGAAATCCGCCGTTGACTTGGAAGTCGGAACCATGACAGGCGGAACCAAAACCAAGGCCGGGAAAAACAGGGTTGTTCCTATTCATTCCAAGATCAGGCCCTTTGTGGAAGCCCGTATGGAACAGCCGGGGGAATATCTGTTCAGCTATGCCGGGAAGAAGTGTTCAGAAAGCCAATACCGGGCATTGTGGGCCGGGTTCATGACTGAATGGAGTATGGAACACACCCCACACGAAACCCGCCACACCTTCAGAACCCGCCTTGGATCAGCCGGGGCCGATCAGAAGTGTTGTGATTTACTTATGGGGCATACCTCCAAAGATACCGGCAATAGAACCTATAACCACAAAACCCTTGAAGAACTGAAAACCGCTATTGAACTGATAAAGGGGTGATTGAAATGTTCAAAGTTCCGAAAAAGTACCAAGCCGCCATCAAAGCGGTTTACCAAGATGAAGATGGTATTTGGTGCATCCTAAACCCCGGTTGGGTTCATGGGGTAGATGAAACCCAAACCATTCATTGTGAAACTTATAAGGAACTCCGGTCAGAACTGCCAGATATTAAACGGGTTTCAACTCTGAACTAATAACACAAAAGTAACAAAAAATCCGGGAACCCCTGAAAAATCAAGGGTTCCCGGATTTTGTACAGTTATTATACCATAAGCGCAAAGCGCGTTGGTATCTGCCCATCGCCCGTCTGACC
>NZ_QWLE01000151.1:0-1332 GCF_009917365.1 Neglectibacter sp. X4
CATTCCGTTACATCATTCGTATCGCTCCCCTCGGAAATAGGAAAATCTAGTGCAATTCGTTTTCCCATTTTATATGAGCTACTTAAAATAATGTAATGTCTAATCATACCGTTCCACCTCCTTCATTGTAATCATTTTCCCATTCAGTATAGCCCTGTTTGTATGTCTTGTGTAATTCAATATTCTTGCTTTCATCAGACGCATTCCAGATCTGCAACTCCCATGGAAGTTCGAAATTACTTTCACTAAAATACACATGCACTGCTTTGTAACCATTTTTACTTGCATTAAGACATTTCAATTCCGGAAAAGTTTCATTAATATGATCAATTATAGTATCAAATTCTATATCATTACTTAGTATAATTCTGATACCATATAAATCATTCAAGCACTTCTTGATTGCTACTTTTCCCCTCAAGTCACCTACGAGGTAAATTTTTATTTTCTGCACTATCGAATTATAAGTCTTTACTCTCGTATTAATTCTGCAATTACATGCATGTAAATTTTCGAGAGCACAAAACAACTCTGTTAACTTTAGTATGTTAATATTTAGTAACGACCTATATTGAAAGATTCCAGCTAACAAATTATCATTATTAATTAAATCGGTAATTTGTTTTTTCTTGTAATTCACTTTTTCTTTTCTTATTTGTTCCCATATACCTGCAAATATTTTATGATATTCGCATATAATCCGAATTATCTGATCGACAATATCCATATAATCATAACTCGCTTTTTTTGTTTTGAATAAAACTTTCCATTTATATTATATCACATTTGTCAACCCGCTACATATGGTATATTACCACAAATTCATGTACCTGATGCACACTCATCACCTTTTTTCAAAAATAAAAAAGTCTTGCGAAATCTGCCGGGAGAGCCTATCTGCCATTATCTTATTTGTGTTTTTCTCAGTACTTAGTGAGCGCTCCCCTCTTAGCACTTATAAAAAGATACAATATACCTAAAATCTAAAAGAAAGGTATGTTATATCATGGAACTGAATTTCAAAAAAATCGGAGAAAAAATCAAAAAAGCAAGAAAAGAAAAAGGTTTAACACAGGAAAAGCTGGCTGAGTTGACACATCTTTCCGTCACCCACATCAGCGCTATCGAAACTGCCCGCTCCAGTTTCAGCGTCTCCACACTAGTTGATATCGCTACAGCCCTGGAAACATCCACCGACTGGCTTTTGTTCAACGGGCAAGAAATAAGTTGCTGCATCGAACATCAAATAAACCGTGTGCTTTTCGATTGCAGTGAAAAAGAAGTGCTGATGCTTTTAATGCTCATGGAGAGCAATAAGGCTGCCATACGGAA
>NZ_QWLE01000152.1:0-1328 GCF_009917365.1 Neglectibacter sp. X4
AAGCTGTTCCCGAAAAAGGGCGAGACTATGCCGGAGTACCGTTTTGCCGGATTTACTGAGCCTTGGGAACAGCGTAAGCTGGGGGAACTGGCAGAAATAGTAGGAGGCGGAACACCAAGTACAAGCAATCCTGATTTTTGGGACGGAGATATAGATTGGTATGCCCCGGCTGAAATTGCTGACCAGATCTATATGGAGGCAAGTCAGCGAAAGATTACTGAACAAGGTTACGAAAACAGTTCTGCAAAACTCCTACCGCCCGGGACAGTTTTATTCACTTCTCGTGCTGGGATTGGAAAAACAGCGATATTAACTCGAGAAGGATGTACAAATCAGGGATTTCAATCCATTGTTCCACACCATGGGGAACTTGACTCCTATTTCATTTTCTCCCGAACGGAGGAATTGAAACGGTATGGAGAGACAGTAGGAGCAGGGTCAACATTTGTCGAAGTTTCTGGAAAGCAAATGGCAAATATGGATTTGATGATGCCGCAATCAGCGGCAGAGCAGCAAGCCATAGGAACCTTTTTCTGCCACCTCGACCACCTTATCACGCTTCATCAGCGTAAGCAAAGTGAGTATGAGAATGTTAAAGCGGGGTTAATGCAGCAGTTATTTATATGAATGCTTAAAATGCCGGCAACAACGAACATAATCGTTATTGCCGGCATTCGGTTTTCTGTTCAATAATGTTCCTCAAGTAATAGTCAAGGGGTTCATGTACCAAAGCTGAGATTTCCCGGCTTTGAGGGAGAATGGAACCGTGTGTTGTTTTCTGATCTATTCGCCTATCTTTCCAACAACACTCTATCGAGAGCAGAGTTATCCAATTCAGGTAAGGTTAGAAATATACATTATGGCGATGTACTTATAAAGTACGGAGAAGTGATTGATATTGAACATACTGAAATACCGTATGTTGCTGATGTATCAAGACTCAGAAAGCCCGACTATTTATCTACTGGAGATGTAGTCATCGCAGATACCGCAGAAGATGACACAGTGGGGAAAGCCGTTGAGATTATAAATAACTCAAGTATAGCTGTCGTTTCAGGGCTACATACTATACCATGCAGACCTAAAGAGCGATTCGTTCCATCATATTTGGGCTACTATGTCAATTCAGCGCCTTTCCATACGCAGTTGCACCCATATATGCAGGGAATCAAAGTTACCTCGATTAGCAAAGGGAATATAGGTAAAACTTACATATCGTCTCCAGATCTTGAAGAGCAGCAGAAAATAACAAGTTTACTCAACCTCTTATCTTCACGCATCGAAAAGCAACGCCAGCTCGTCGAAGCCCTCAAGTCATATAAAAGAGG
>NZ_QWLE01000153.1:0-1301 GCF_009917365.1 Neglectibacter sp. X4
AACCATCGACCCCAATGCGCTGCCGGATATCGACCTTATTTGCGGAGGCTTTCCTTGCCAATCTTTTTCAATTGCTGGAAAACGGCGGGGATTTGCAGATGACGCCAGAGGAACTCTCTTTTTTGAAATTGCCCGCCTTGCCTCCGCTAAAAGACCTGCATTTCTGCTGCTTGAGAATGTTCCCGGACTCTTATCTCATGACAAAGGCCGGACGTTTGCGACGATCCTCTCTACGTTGGATGAATTGGGGTACGATGTCGCGTGGCAGATGCTTAACAGCAAGGATTTTGGAGTCCCGCAGTCCCGCAAAAGGGTGCATATTGTCGGATATCTTAGAGACCGATGTGCCGGAGAGGTACTTTCTTTCACAAGCACAAATGGAGCGTCTCTTGAGCAAGTCCTATCCGGGCCGGAAGGGTGCCGTGTCTATTCCCCCAGCGGAGTGTCCATCACCCTGACAAGCACCGCTGGCGGTTTTGGTGGGCGCAGCGGGCTCTACGATGTCACCCTGCCCATCAAAGTCATGACCAAGGCTGGGTACCAACTGGCCCACCCCGGCGACAGCATAGACTTGGCCTACGCCACCATGAACACCAGGCGCGGGCGGGTCGGAGATAAAATCGCGCACACTGTCACCCCTGGAAATAACCAGGGGTATTTTTTTATCGACCTGAGTGAAGACCCCAGCCTGACGGAGAATGCAAGGTGCCTGTTAGCGAATCAGGACACCGGCATTGGCAAGTTTAAGGGTGGAAAATCGGGTGTGTTTGTAGAAGGAAAAGCGCCCTTTGCAATTCCTGTGCGGGATGAAAACGGTAATCTGCACTACGGCAAAGTGCGCAAGCTCATGCCCATTGAATGCTGGCGTTTACAGGGGTTTAGTGACGAACAATTCAATAAGGCTGCTGCAACCGGATTGTCCGACGCGCAATTATACAAGATGGCGGGCAACGCAGTTACTGTGCCTGTCATTTCCGCTTTAGGCGAAAAAATCAAAGACATTTACTGGAGGTCACAATGCCGAACCATGTAACGAATATTATTGAAATAAAGGAAGACCCTGCCCGAATCAAAGCCTTGTTTGCGGCCATAAAGAACGATGAATACGGTCTCGGTTCCATCGATTTCAACAAGCTGATACCCATGCCCCCAGAGCTGGGTATCGAGGAAGGGAGTCAGACCAAGCGCGGCCTCAAAGCCTATAAGGACTTCATCGAGGTGTACACCTTTAACGGCAAGAAAGAGAATTACGACCTGTCCCATATTCCCGAAAAGGCAGAGCAGGCGTTCCTGCGGGTGCG
>NZ_QWLE01000016.1:0-54400 GCF_009917365.1 Neglectibacter sp. X4
TCTCGTAAATCCGCTTCAGACATACACTTCCGGGCAAGGTGTAGTTCTACCTTTTTAGGGTCAATACGCATGGTTTACCTTCCTTTCTTGTTAGTATGTTAATTTTCAAGGTACATTGTGGTTTCCCACGACAAGGCCGTTTGGCCTTGTTTCGGCAAGTAACCGGCTTGCCATCATCGGGTGGGTTATTCACATTTGAAGGTAACTTTGTGGCCGGGATTCTCTTTGACAAGCTGGGCTTTCAGATCGTCCACCATCATGTTGTTATCAAGGGCCGCTTGCACCACGTCCACCAGCTTCTTCCCGTCCAGGTAGGCCCACACAGTGGTTTTCTTTCTCCTGGTTCTCATATCGTTTCCGCCCTTTCTACCCTGCTGGGCTTGGTTTGTTTTTAGTTCCGATATCGTTCCGGTAAGACTATAATAGCACCGTTTTTGTTCCGTGTCAATAGGGAATCAAAAATTTTTAGAAAAAAGTGTTCCATTTTCGTTCCAAACGTGCTATACTACCAAAGAGAGAGGTGATTTCATGGATATTAAAGCAATCGGGGAGAAAATAAAGCAACACCGAAAAATGGAAGGTCTTACCCAAGAGGAATTAGGGAAAAAAGCAGGATTGTCTACCATGAGTATTAGGCGATATGAAAATGGTGATCGTATAGCGCCAAAAGAAACCCTGCAAGCCATAGCAACAGCTTTGAAAATCACCCCATTTAGTTTGATTGGCCCTGAATGGTGGGATATAGAAATGGGGCAGGGAAAAGCGGAAAAACTTCATAGGGCCGTTGCCATGGAGCGTGGAATTATTGCCATGCTTGAAGAAATCTACGGGACTGTTGAAAGTAAAGAGGTTTTTTCCGAACATTGTGGTGGAGAAGGACATTATTATCTTGTTGGTAAGGCTCCCAATACTTTTATTTTATATGATGGTGATATTAACGCATTGGAGCAGGCTACAAAGGCTTCAATTCCTGCTTTGGTGGAACGGATGAAAGATAGTCGACCAGAGGATGAAGTAATCAGAGAATATCAAAAGGAAATTGAGGAACAGGCTTCACAACAAAACAAATAACCTCATTGCAAGCCCACAGAGGGCCTATAACGGGGTTTTAGATAGGAGGTAATATCCCAATACTTTTTACGGGTCAAAACGCCTTACAAGGGCATTACAGGCAAAAAGAAGAATCCCCACGGCGGCAACCGTAGGGATTCCGAAAGCACCACACCAACAGAAACTCGTCAAAGAATCGTGGAATGGCACTGTTATTGTACCATTCCTTGGTTCGCTATGTCAAGAAAGGAATGTACAATGAAATTACCTTCAGGCTACGGCTCCATATCGAAGTTGTCAGGCAACCGCCGCCGTCCGTATGTCGTGCGAAAGTCCAAAGAGGGCGGGGGCTTCACTATCCTTGGATACACAGCTTCCAGGGAAGAAGGCTTGGAACTGCTGGCCCAATACAACGCCAATCCGTGGGACATTGACCGGGCAAAACTCACGCTGGGCGGCTTGTTTGACCTCTGGAAAGAAAAGAAATCCGGGAAGCTGGGAACCTCAAACCGCTATACACTCTTTGCGGCCTATCGGTATTGCGTCCCGCTGGCAGATAAGCCCTATGCCCAAATTCGGGCCTATGAAATGCAAGAGTGTATTGACACTTGCGGCAAAGGCCCCGGTACAGAAGCGGGCATTAAATGCTTATGGGGGCATCTTGACCGGTTTGCCCTGGAACTGGATATAATCACCCGCCAATATTCCGATCTCCTTACATCGGCCCCCCGTCAGGAAACAGGTCGGACACCCTTCACCACGGAAGAAATTAAAACCTTGTGGGCGCATCTGTCGGAACCGTGGGTGGATACTGTCTTAATCTTCATCTATTCCGGGTGGCGTATCTCTGAACTGCTGGCACTCACTCCCGCAGATGTTGATCTTCAGGCCGGGACAATGAAAGGCGGAACCAAAACCAAGGCCGGGAAAAATCGCATTGTTCCCATACATAGCAGAATCCGCCCCATGGTGGAACGGCGCATGGCTGAAGGTGGCCCCCGGCTGATCTGCTCCAAGGGCAAGCCCATATCAGATCAGCAATACCGGCGATTTTGGGCGGCACTCATGGACACCCTACACATGAAGCACACCCCGCATGAGTGCCGACACACTTTTGAAACCCGCCTTGATAGTGCCGGGGCCAATCGGAAATGTATTGATCTTATGATGGGCCACGTTTCCAAAGATGTTGGCAACAGGGTTTACAATCACAAGACGCTGGAAGAACTGAAAACTGCCATTGAACTTTTAACGATTTAAGGGTTGAACTGTAACACGTTTGCAACACATACCCGGAAAAACCTTGATATTTCAGGGCTTCCGGGTATGTGTTTCTTTGTTCCCACAAAGACTCGAAACTGCGGTTCCCGGCGTTGCCGGAAACCGCAGTTTCTGCTTGTTGGGGTAGCACCCCAAACCCCTTTTTCAGCCCCGTGGACGGGGCTGGCTGCGCGTTCGGTTCCCGAACGCTATTGTTTCTGCTCCGCAGAAACAGACGGAGCCTGCGCCCCTTGCAAAACGCAAAACGGCAGTCCTACCTCTTGCCGCCGTCATCGAATGGCGGCAAGACTGACAAGAGTTTGCCTGAACAATTCCCAAATCTCGTCCAGGCGGTTCTGCAAATCCTCAATGTCCGCCTCATAAATACTCCCGGTTTCGTTCGCCCGCTTAGCGTACTGGTTCAGATTATTCGTACACCGTTGGAGCATGACAGTAAGCTGGCGCACATCCTTCAAGTCCAGCCGGATACAAATTCCGTCCAGCGCCATCTTGCGGACATAGGCGCTCATAGTCAGAATTCCGGCGTCCTCCATTTTGAGTTTTATCCGCTCCTTGTCCTCCGGCGAGATGCGGATTTTCAGTTCTTCGGTTCGGTTGCTCATTGCTTTTTGGCTCCTCCCCTCGCAAATAAAATCAAGCCGTTTTTGATTTCCGACATCGTGCCACAAATGTTCGTCTTTAATTCGTTCATAGCGTTCCTCCGTCATTTCAGATGGTTTCGGTAGCGGCTACCGATAATACGATGCGAGTCTATCTCCTTTCCTACGACCGCAAGTCCTATTCACCACAAATGAGCCGCAGTCATATGTATTTGGTGGCAGAAACCACCCTCTACATATTAACTCTCAATAAGGGATCGTGCCAAAATTCGCCGGAAAGCTTTGTGCCCCGTTCTGTTGTGGGACTTCTTACTTTTGCAAATCGTTCAAAACAGGCAGCAGCGCGTCCAGCACAGCCTTATAGCCGTCGGCATACAGGTGCATGCCCTCCACCGTATACCCGGCCTTTAAGCGGCCCTTTTCATCCTTCAGGCCGCCGCCCACATCGTGAAAGGAAGCGCCCGCGCGTTCTGCCAGGGCCTTTACAGCGCGGTTTGCCTCCTCCAGCACAGCGTTGGTGCGGAAGCTTAAAACCTCCGCCATAAAGGGATCTGCGGCGGCCTCCCGGTTCACTGGATAATAGGCCAGCAGGTGCAGGCCTGCCTGGGGCAGGGCCTCTTTGATTTTCCCCACAATCTCTCCATACCGCTCTAGCATCCCTGCAAGGGAATAGTCCGGGCCGTTCATGTCGTTGGTGCCGATGTTGATGAACACATGGGCTGGCCTAAGCTGCAGCACGCACACGTCCAGCACCTCTAAAAGCTGGGTGGTCACAAACCCGCCAATGCCCCGGTTATACACCTGCCAGGGCAGGCCCTCCCCCTGGATAAGCTCGTAAAGAGGAAACTGCTCCATGAGACTGGAACCGGTGAACACGATCTGCCCCGGCTTTGCAAAGCGGTTTAAACGGCGGTAGTTTTCAATCTTCTGCTCTGTCTGGCGGCGGTTAAAGTCCTCCATAAAAGCCTGTACAGCATTTTCCTGCATAAGGAAGCCTCCATTCCATATGGTGCTTTTCCCGCACCACTCCTTTTTTTACGCCTGCCGCCCGATGGAAAACCCCTGGCTGTACGTCCTCCCTCACGGTATTTGAATAGCGTTTTTGTGGTGTTTTCTATGTCTCTTATTGCGAAAAACAGCGTAAAATCGTTATTTTTGTGTGGCGTATTTTTATTTGTATGATTTCTTGGCGCCGTTTTGGCACCAAAATGATTTTCTCCTTATCCACCCTTATTACATGGTGCTAGCACCATGTATAAATAACATTAACAAGGAAAATATCAATTCGTTGTCCTCCACCACTCTAATCAACAAACCAGAAATTATTTACTTCTTATACTGTAATCCAATATCTTTTCATTTTGCATCCATCAACGTCTATGATTTTCTCAAAAACTCCACCATTCGCAATTATTACTTTTTCACTTGCTGCATTCTCACTATTACAAGTGACAAGAAGTTTTTCTATTCCCATTGATTTTGCATTTTGTATATTCAACCGAAGCATTTCCTTTGCATAACCTTTGCCGCGTTCAGAAGGACGCACTGAATACCCACAATGCCCTCCCCACGTTCCAAGAATAGGATGATTTATGTGATGACGCAAATCTATCACGCCTACAACCTTGTCATCTCTCTTGCGTACAGCTAAGTATGTATGAGAAGGAACAGTCGCTCCCGTATCACCACATGTTTCTTCACTTTTTCTAAGTTCACATATTTTTATCCACTCTTCAGAAGACTTACTTACATCAAGCGACATACAACCTGCAAATTGATCTTCATTTTCTGCGTCGCATTCCAAAATTTCTTGACGAAATTTCCATATTTCATCTGCATACATCTGCTGAGACTCTATTAATAAAATTTGATCCATTCTAATATCTCTCCGTAAATTCCGATTTTTTCATTTAATTATATCACTTCCGTTCCTCACGGAAGGCGTATATCCACCACACCGCAGGGCGCTTTTCCTTATGGCTTATGGCTGCGCCCGCTGCCTGGCCGCCTCATACAGCAGCACCGTACAGGCACAGGCTACATTAAAGGAGGACGCGGCGCAGCCCTCTGCCATGGGAATGGTGCACAGAGCATCACAGGCGTTTTTAAAGGCATAGCACAGGCCGTCGGTTTCATTGCCTACCATGAACAACAGGGGGCCTGCCAGGTTTTCCCTGTAAAGGGGCATCTGTTTGTGGGCGGTGGTGCCCAGCATCCGCAAACCGGGGTAACGCGCCCGCATCCCTTCTATAAAATCCAGGACAGAGCGGTTGTCCCCGGCGTGAATGGCGGGCACCCGAAAGAAGGATCCCATAGAAGCCCCCGCCACCTCCGGATCGTATAAATCCACCCCATGGCCTGTGAGGACTAGCCCGCTGGCCCCCAGCGCATCACAGGAGCGCAGGATAGTCCCCAGGTTGCCCCGGTTGGAGGGGCGGTCGAAAAGCACCCATAAGGGGTTTGCCGGGGTGTTTAGCTGGGAGAAATCGTCCAGGCGCATTTTCACCACAGCCAGCAGCTCCGAGGTGTCCTCCTTGCCGCTCAGCTCTGCCATCAAGCCTGGGGCAAGCTGATAGTTGCACGCTGTGGGGATATCCGCCAGCATGTCCTTGGCCCAGCCGGACAAGGGTATCCCCTGCCCGTATAGGAAAGAGGAGATTTCCCAGCCGTTTTTTACGGCTTCGTTCAGGTTGCGCACACCCTCCACAAAAAATTCCCCGTAGCGGCGGCGCTTCTGGCGGTTGGTTTTCAGCACCTGGAACTTCTGATACGCCGCGTTCCGGCTGGCTATCCGGCGGGTTTCCATACTCTGTGCCCCCTTTTTTGCGGTTTATTGGTTTCCTCCGCTGCCTGCCCGCCCGGCCGGGTGGTTTTCTCCGAAAACCACCCCTGGGGGCTTCGCCCCTCCGCGCCGGGGCCGCAGGCCCGGCGGGCCGGGCGGCCAGCGCTGTTTCTCCTATCCAGGGTCGGACAGCCCTGTTGTAATCCTAAGCCAGCTTCAGCGGCTCTCCCGCAGGGCCTCTGCAATGGCCCGGATGCGCCCTGTGTCGATCTCTGTGGGCAGGGTGCAGTCGGCCCCTAAAATGAACCCGGTTTGTCCATAGCGGGCAACCGCGTCCCTGGCGGCCTGGGCCAGTTCCTCCACTGTGCCCTCTACCATCACGCCGCTGCGGTTTGCAAGGCCGCCCATAATGGTCTTGCCGGGGAACAGCTTCCGGGCATCCTCCACAGAATAGGGCGCCTCGTAAATGCCCCAGTTCACCACGTCGCACACGTCATTATAGCCCTTATAGCGCTCCATTTCCAGCCCATCCTTGCAGATGTGCAGGAAAGCCTTGCACCCGGCCTTCTGGATTTCCGAAAGGATCAGCTTGTCAAAGGGCGCAATCCACTTTTCAAACTCTTCCGCGGTAAACCACCGGTGCTCCGCCCCCAGGGAAGCGTAATAGACAGCGTCCACCCCGGCTTTCCCATAGCCATGGGCCAGGCTGCACATGCCTTCGGCAATACGGGCCATAGCGTCCAGGACAGGCTGGCTGTCCTCCCGCAGGTGCTCTGTCAGCAGGGTGCGCACCGGATCATAGCCATACACTGCCTCAATGGGATGGATGGAGGAGGCGGTAATGCCATGGAGGGTGCCCATGGTGAAGCCCTCTGGCTGGCAGCGGCTTAAAATCTCCTTGGTAAATTCCAGTTGGGTGTGGATGAAGGGGGTGTTCTCATCCATTTTGCCAATGCATGCCCAGTCTGCCGGAGCCTTGATAGTCCCATAGTTGGGCACCAGGTTCTCGTTCATAACCTTCAGGATGTCTGTGTCCGTCTCCTGAAAGAAGTCCAGATGGGCCTGCACCCCGGCTTCCCCGCTGTTTTTCTCCGGCGGGAAATGGAGGGAGAAGCCGCAGGGGACAAAGTCCACAGGCTTCCCGGCAATGGCTGCATACACGCGTTCTTTTTTGTTCATAGCTTTGACAACTCCTTATATAGATTTATATACTATAGTAAACGCGCTTGAAAACCGGTACAGCCCGGTTTTCAAGCAGGCGGCGTTGCCGCTGGTTCAAAAAACGCTGCCGCCTCTTTTGAACCGCGTTCACTATACACGTTGAAATCCTTTTATAAATATACCGGCCCCACAAAAAGACAAAAACGGGGGAGCGCCCGAAAGGCCTCCCCCGCAGGGCGTCATTACTTTGTCTCCACTTTTGCCATCAGGTTTTTCTCCGGGGGCACAGGAGAAGCGTGCCAGATGCTGCCCGCATAGTCCCGGATGGCCCGGTCTGCGGCAAAGCGGCCTGCGTTGGCAATATTCACCAGGCCCATCCTGTTCCATACCCGCTGGTTCTGATACAGCCGTTCCGCCCTGAACTGGGCCTCCCGGTAGGATTTGAAATCCGCCAGCGCCATGTACCTGTCCTCGCTGATAAGGGCATGGAAGATGTCCTGGAAATGCTGCCCGCCAATGCCATGGTTCAAAGAATCCATGGCCCGGCGCAGCAGGGCGTCATGCTGATACTGGAGGGTGGGATTGTAGCCCGAGCGCTTCAGCTCCTCCACCTGGGAGGCGGTCATGCCGAACAGGATGATGTTTTCATCCCCCACAGCCTCGTGAATCTCCACATTGGCCCCGTCCAGGGTGCCCAGGGTGACAGCGCCGTTTATCATAAACTTCATGTTGCTGGTGCCGCTGGCCTCTGTGCCGGCCAGGGAAATCTGTTCGCTGATTTCAGCGGCAGGGGTCAGAAGCTCTGCCCAGGTGACGCAGTAGTTCTCCACAAACACCACCTTCAGCTTCTTGTTCACCCGCTGGTCATTGTTGATCACTTTAGCCAGGGCCGCGATAAACTGGATAATCTGCTTGGCAAAATAATATCCCGGGGCGGCCTTTGCGCCGAAGAAATAGGTGTGGGGGGTAAAGTCCGCGTTGGGGTTTTCCAGCAGCCACTGGTAGGTTGCCAGGATATTCAAGGCGTTCATGTGCTGGCGCTTGTACTCATGAAGGCGCTTCACCTGCACGTCGAAAATAGAATCGGGATCCACTGTGTCGTTCTGGGAGCGCTTCAAATAGGCTGCCAGCCGCTCTTTATTTGCCCGTTTGATTTTTTCCAGCTTGTCCAGCACAGCCGGATCGTCTTTATACTGCAAAAGCCCGGAAAGCTTGTCCGCGTCATAGATATAGTCCCTGCCGATAAGCTCTGTCACAAGGGAGGCAAGCTGGGGGTTCGACTGGTTCAGCCATCTCCGGTGGGCAATGCCGTTTGTCACGTTTGTAAACTTATACGGCTCGTCCATATAGAAGGAATGGAACAAGTCGTCCTTTAAAATCTCGCTGTGCAGGGCAGATACGCCGTTTACGCTGTGGGAGCCAATCACCGCCAGGTTTGCCATCTTCACATAGCCATTGGAAATGGGGGCCATGCGGGCAATGCGGTTGTGATCCATGCCCTTTGCCTTCATGTCCTCCCAGAAGCGGCGGTTGATTTCCTCCACAATCTGGTAAATCCGGGGCAGCCGCATCCGGAACAGGTCGCAGCCCCAGGTTTCCAAAGCCTCGCTCATAACGGTGTGGTTGGTGTAGGCCACCGTGCGCTTGATAATGTCCCAAGCCGCGTCCCAGCCATAGCCGCACTCGTCCAGCATCACCCGCATCATTTCCGGGATAGCCAGCACAGGATGGGTGTCATTCAAATGGATAGCCGCCAGCTTCGGCAGATCGTCCAGGCTGCTGTGGGAATACAGGTGCCGCCGGATAATGTCCTGGATGGAGGCGGACACCAGGAAATACTGCTGGGAAAGGCGCAGAAGCTTGCCGTCCGTGTGGTTGTCCTCCGGATACAGCACCTTGGTGATAACCTCTGTCATGGCCTGCTGCTCCATGGCCCGCATATAGTTGCCGCTGTTAAACAGGCTCATGTCAAATTTGTTGTTCTCCGCTCTCCACACCCGCAGAAGGCTTATGCCCCTGCCGTCCATGCCCGCTACATACAGGTCATAGGGCACAGCGGTGACGGTGGTGTAATCTTTGTGGCGGACGGAATGGTACTGGTCATGCCACTTTTCCTCAATGTGCCCGTCGAAATGCACCTCCACAGAACTGTCCGGCACCTGCTGCATCCACACGCTGCCTCCGGGAATCCAGAAGTCGGGCAGCTCGGTCTGCCAGCCGTCCACCAGCTTCTGGCGGAACAGGCCGTATTCATAGCGCAGGGAGTATCCCATAGCCGGATACCCCTGGGTGGCAAGGCCGTCCAGGAAGCAGGCCGCCAAGCGCCCCAGGCCCCCGTTGCCCAGGCCCGCGTCCGGCTCCTGCTCATACAGGGCGTCCAGCTTGATGCCCATTTCCGAAAGGGCTGTGCGGAACGGCTCCTCCAGCCCCAGGTTATACAGGTTGTTGCGCAGAGAGCGGCCCAGCAGGAATTCCATACACAGGTAATAGATCTGTTTTGTCTCCGTCTTTTCAGCGTTTGCCACAAACTCCGCCCGGCCCTTTGCCAGCAGCTCCCGCACAGTGAGCACCACAGCCTTGTAATATTCCTCGTTGCTGGCGTTTTCCAGGGAGACGCCAAAGGTGTGGGACAGCCTGTCCCGGATGATTGTTTTGATCTGCGAAACGGTCAGATTGTAATTCATCACTAAAAACCTCCTAAAACTATAGGAAAATAACAATTTTTTGCAACCAAAGCAAGATGTTTTCCTGTAATACTAGTCATTATAGACTAAAACCAGCAAAAAATCAACCATAATAAGGCAGGAAAGGGATAATTTTCCCCAGGGGAATAATGGCTTTCTTTTTTCATCATAACACAACCCAGGGCCTGTGACAATACCAAAATTGCGGGTTAAATCCATTTTTTGCCGCCAAAGGCAATTTTTTTCCGAAAACCCGGGGAAAGGGCTTCCCGAAAGGCCTTTTTTGCACTATAATAAAGATATATGTACACAGATGCGCAGGAAAGGATGATAGGGCTGTGGAAAAAAGGCGGATGCGGCTGGATATAAACGGGGTGGTGTGCGGGCTTATCACCCAGGAAAGCGAGGAATACATGAGGGGCCTGGCAGACGAGGTGGGCAGCCTGATGCGGGGGGTGCTGGAAGCCTCCCCTTACATCACCCGGGAAGCCGCCGCTTTGACGGCAGCCCTCTCCTGCTGCGACGACGCCCGGAAAAACGGCAGGAAGGCCGCCGCCCTCCAGGAGCGGGTGGACGAGCTGGAGGTGGAGTCTGAGCTGTGGCAGGAGGAAAAGGAAGAGCTTTTGAAATCTGTGGTGGATTCCCAGAAGGATGCCAGACTGCAAGAGCGGGTGGCCCGCCTGGAGGCGGAAAACACCGCCCTGGCAGACGCGGCCCGGCAGGCCAGGGAGCTGGAGGAAAAAGCGGCCTCCCTGGAGGATGAGAACAGCGCCCTGCGGGAAAGCGCTTCCATGGGCGCCCAGGCCCTGCGGGAGCTTTCCGCCCTGCGGGAAAAGTGCCAAGCACTGGAAGAAGAGCTTGCAAAGCACGCACCCCAGGACGGGGAGGGGGAAAAGCTTCTGCGCCTGGAAGGGGAGATTGAGGAGCTGCAGCGCCAGGCGGAGGAGCAGTCTGCCCGGGCACAAAAGGCAGAGGACGAAAAAGCCGCCGCTGTGTCTGCGGCCAAGCGGGCCATGGAAGAGGCGAAAGACATGATGGACGAGCTGCGGGAGGAAGCCCAGAAGGCCCGGGAAGAGGCCAGGCGCCTGCGGGAGCAGGGCGCCTCCCCCGCCCTGGACGCCTTAGAGCGGCAGGCCCAAAAAGCTCAGGAGGCAGAGGAAGCCCAGCCTCCTGCCCCGGCAGAGGAGCCGAAGCCTAAGGAAAAGCCCGCGCCCCGGAAAAAGCGGAAAAACCCCCTGCGCTATGAGGAGGATTTCCAGCAGGAAGGGTTTGTCAGCTTCTTTGAAAAGAAGGGGTAGGCCCCCTGAACCTCTAAAAACCTTTAAGTTTTTCTTTGTGTTTTAGAAGCGAGGTGGACAAAACATGGAAATCCTTGCGCCGGCAGGCGGGCCAGAGGCCCTGCAAGCGGCAGTGTTCGCAGGGGCGGACGCGGTATATTTAGGCGGCCCGGCCTTTGGGGCCAGGGCCAGCGCCCGGAATTTCTCCCGGGAGGAACTGCGGGAAGCGGTGTCCTTTTGCCGCCAGCGGGGCGTGCGGGTACATGTCACCGTAAACACCCTGCTGCGGGAAGGGGAAATGGAACAGGCCCTGGAATTTGTGGCGTTCCTGTGCTCCCTGCCAGTAGACGCGGTGCTGGTGCAGGACATGGGGCTTTTTTTCCTTTTGCGGGAAAAAGCCCCTGGGTTGCCCCTCCACTGCTCCACCCAGATGAGCCTGCACACCCCCTTAGGGGCAAAGCTTTTGTATGATGCAGGGGCCAGCCGGGTGGTGCTCAGCCGGGAGCTGAGCCTGGAGGAAACCGGGGAAATTGCCCGGGCCTGTCCGGTGGAGCTGGAAAGCTTTGTCCATGGGGCGCTGTGCATGTCCGTATCGGGCCAGTGCTATTTCAGCGCCCTTCTGGGGGGCCGCAGCGGAAATCGGGGCATGTGCGCCCAAACCTGCCGCCTGCCCTTTGCCGCTCCCGGCGGCACAGGCCACGATTTGTCCCTGAAGGATCTGTCCTTCATCCCGGGAATGGGCAGGCTGGAAAAGGCCGGCGTGTACTCCGCCAAAATTGAGGGGCGCATGAAGCGGCCGGAATATGTGGCGGCGGCTGTGTCTGCCTGCCGCCGGGCCGCGGACGGGGAAGAAATCCCCCCGGAACTGCTCCAGAACCTGGAGGCAGTGTTCTCCCGCTCCGGCTTCACCCAGGGGTATCCCGCCGGGAAGCGGGGCCGGGAGATGTTCGGCGTGCGCCGGAAGGAAGACGTGACAGGGGCTACGGAAAAGGTGCTTTCCTCTTTGCGGGGGCTGTACCGGGGGGAGAACCAAAGGGTTCCTGTCTCCCTCTCCCTGTCCCTTTCGGAAAATTCCCTCACTGTCACTGTTCGGGACAGGGAGGGCCGCCATGCCTGCGCCGTAGCAGCCATGGATACACAAGCCCCCGCCCTGCCCCGGGAGCGCATCCTCCAGCAGTTAAAAAAGACCGGGGGCACGCCTTTTTTGGCAGAAGAACTCCAAGCGCCCCAGGAGGCACCTGTGCGGGTGGCCCAGCTAAACGCCCTGCGCAGGCAGGCTCTGGAAGGACTTTTGCAGATGAGGGGGGAAGCCGCGCCTATCCCCTTTGCCCAGGAACCTGTGGAGAGGCCGGCCCGACATCAGTCGGCAGGCTTTTCCCTGCGGGGGGCTTTCTCCCGGATAGATCAATTGTGCCCGGAGGCAAAGGGGCTGGATGCCCTCCTCCTGCCTTTAGAAACAAGCCTGGACGACCTGAAGCGCCTGGGAGAGGAGGGTTATCCCCCTGTGCTGCTGGAGCTGCCCCGGGCCATGTTCGGGGAGGAAAAGGCTGTAGGCCGGGAAATGGAGGCAAAAATGGCGGCGGGCTTTCAGGATTTCACCTGCGGGAACCTGGGGGCCTTGGCCCTGTGCCGGGAACTGGGGGCAAAGGCCCACGGCAGCTTTTCCCTGAACATCTGGAATTCCTGGGCGCTGGAAGCGTTCCGGAAGCTGGGCCTTGCGGACGCGGAGCTTTCCTTCGAGCTGGCAGGCCGGGAGGCAGGGGCCTTGGGGGGCAGCCTGCCCCGGGGGATGATGGTTTATGGGCGGCAGGCCGCCATGCTCACCAGGAACTGCCCTCTGGCAAACGGGCCAAAGGGCTGCCTGCACTGCAAAACCCCTGGCGCACTAACCGACCGCATGGGAAAATCCTTCCCGGTGATGTGCCGGAAGGGCGGCTGCTGGGGCGTAGAGGTTTTCAACAGCGTGCCCCTGTGGCTGGGCGGGCTTCCCCTTGCCGGGCTGGATTTTGGCGTTTTCCGGTTTACCCTGGAGAATTCTGCCGAATGCGAGCGGGTTTTGTCATGTTTCAGCGGGGATGGGGCCTTGGATGCCCCCTTCACCCGGGGGCTTTACCGCCGGGGCGCGGAGTGATTGTGGAAAACTCTGTGGAAAATGTGGAGTATTATCCCGGAAAACGGCTTGTCCCATAGGGTTTGGCGATGTTAAAAATGTGAAAACCTGGAAATTCCCCGGTTTAAAACCGGGAAGCCGGGAAATTTCCTTAAAGAGTAGAAAAAAACTCTGTGAATAAGCTGTGAATAATGGTAAAAACCGGCTGTTTTTTGGCATTTTGTAAACAATTTGTCATCTTTTAGGTGCGGGCCAAAGGGGAAAGGAGAAGGCATGGAAGAAAAGGTGCTGAAAGTAAAACTTTTAAAGGAGGGGGCGGCGCTGCCCTGCCGGGAAACCGCTGGCAGCGCGGGCTTTGACCTGCGGGCCTGCCTGGAAGCGCCCCTTCTGGTAGAGCCGGGGGAATGGGCCATGGTGCCCACAGGCCTTGGGGCGGAAATCCCCCAGGGGATGGCGGGTATGGTGTTTTCCCGCAGCGGCCTGGGCACAAAAGGCGGTATGGTGGTGGCCCAGGGCGTGGGCGTGATTGACAGCGACTACCGGGGGGAGATAAAAGTCCCCCTGCGGAACATGGGAAAGAAAGCCTATGAGATCCAGCCCGGGGAGCGCGTTGCCCAACTGGTGCTGTTGCCGGTGTGCCTGCCGCCCGTGGAGGAAGCGCAGGCGCTCTCTGCTACCCAGCGGGGCGAAGGCGGCTTTGGCAGCACAGGGAAATAGGCATATCTGGTAGGAGAACCGGAAAAGCTGGGCATATATGCGGAATTTTTCGGGTTTCTGCGAATTGTTCCGGCAGGGCAGTTGAGAATTGGCGGAAAATAGGGTATAATAGCAACGTGACGAAACGTTTTGCGAAGCAATGCGTTTTTGCATCCAAGACGCGGGAAGCGCAGGATGTGACTTATACGTTTAGGCACGCGCCACGGACACGCTGCAGAAAGCAGCGGCAGCGTAACGCAACGCTTTTCGGAGCAATGCGTTTTTGCACCTAAGACGCGGGTTCCCACCTGCCGGTTCGGCCGGTGCTGATTGCCACTGGCAATCAGCACCACTCACTGCGTTCGTTGCTGGGCGGAGGATTTTCGCCGCGCGAAGGGTTCGCGCGGCTCCGCTGAGTCACCGCGCAGCTGAAGTGCGGCAGGGGCGGACAGATAAAACGAAGGCAGAAACGAAGCGTGATTTTTCAAAAGAGGCGATATAAAGTAAACGCGGCAGGCGGGCGCCGGGAAAGGCAGAAGTATAAATGGCTGGATTATCAAATTTTTTCTCTATGTTTTCCATGTTTTCCAAGGATATCGGCATTGACCTGGGCACAGCCAACACCCTGGTGTTCATGCGGGGCAAGGGCATTGTTATGCGGGAGCCTTCTGTGGTGGCGGTGGACGTGCGCACAGACGAGGTGCTGGCGGTGGGCAAGCAGGCCAAGGAAATGCTGGGGCGCACCCCCGGCTCCATTGTGGCGGTGCGGCCTTTGAAGGACGGCGTTATCGCGGACTTCGATGTGACTGCCGCCATGCTGAAATATTTTATCAAAAAGGCCTTGAAGGCCGGGGCTTTAAGCCGCCCCCGCATTGTCATCTGCATCCCTTCCGGGGTTACGGAAGTGGAGCGCCGGGCTGTGGAGGACGCTGCAAGGCAGGCTGGCTCCAACAACGTGGATCTGGTGGAGGAGCCTATGGCGGCGGCCATCGGCGCGGGCCTGCCTGTAAGCGAGGCCACCGGCAGCATGGTGGTGGACATTGGCGGCGGCACCAGCGAGGTGGCTGTTATCTCCCTGGGGGACATTGTGACAGCGGTTTCCGTCCGCATGGCGGGAGACAAGTTTGACGAGGCCATTGTCACCTACGTAAAAAAGAAATATAACCTGCTGATAGGCGAGCGCACCGCCGAAGAAATCAAGATGCGCATAGGCTCGGCTTTTCCCACAGAGGAAACTATCAATTCTTTTGTGGAGATAAAGGGCCGCAACCTGGTGGACGGCCTGCCCAAGAATGTGACCATCCACGCTGACGAGGTGCGGGAAGCCCTGACGGACAGCGTGATGATTGTGGTGGAGGCCATTAAGGATACCCTGGAGCAGACCCCGCCGGAGCTGGCGGCGGATATTATTGACCGGGGCATTATGCTGACAGGCGGCGGCGCCCTGCTGCGGGGCCTTGACCGGCTGGTGAGCCAGGAGACAGGCATCCCCGTCCATGTGGCGGAGCGCCCCCTGGACTGCGTGGTGGAAGGCACAGGCAAGAGCCTGGAGGTGGAACTGCCCAAGTCCTATTACCGGGCGCGGAAAAGAACCTGAGAGGAAAGCGCCTGTATAGCAACTCTGCCCGGGTGGGTACCGGGCGGCTGAAAGTTTTTGAGGGATTCCCAAGGGGACTTTTTTCAAAAAGTTCCCTTGGGGCGGGCGCAGGGAGAGGAAAAAGGAGGACTGCCGTGGGGCTTTTATGGCCCCGGGCAGTCCGTATTCGCTTTATAGTCGATTAAGCCCCAGGCTATGTTTTGGGCTTAATCGGATAAATGAGTCATGTTGGTTTGCCCCCGGCGGGCAAACCAACCGACAGGATATCGCTGTGCGATATCCTGCAACTTGAAAAATATATTTTTCAAGTTAAGTGACTAAGGGCTTGTTTGAAAAATCGCAAACACCGTCTTTTTGTCCAAAACGTGCGTTTTCTGTGTTGGAAATCCTCGACAGGCGACAGCCTGTCTTGCGGTTTCCGCCTTGAAACCACCCCGTTTTGTCTCAAAAATTCGGCACTTTCTCTATTTTCAAACAAGCCCTATAGGAGGGCCGTATGAAGGATTTTTTTAAGGGAAGCTCTTTTAAGGTGTTGGCGATTGCCGTGGTGGTGCTGCTGGGGCTGGCAGCCTTTACGGCCACGGCGGGAGGCGCCTTTGTGGCGGGGCTTTTAGGGTTTGTCTCCGCGCCCATGCAGAGCATTGCCACAGACGTGACTGGGAACATGACGGAGTTTTTAGACCTGGAAAGCTATTCCAAGGAGGACCTGCAGGCTTTGGTGGAGCAGCTCCAGCAGGAGCGCAGCGCCCTGGCCCAGCAGCTTGTGGACTATGAGGAAAAGAAGCGGGAGAACGAGCAGCTTAAGCAGCAACTGGCAATCGCCCAGCTTGAGCCGGAAAACGAGATGCGCTCGGCCTCGGTGATTGGGCGGGATCCCAACGAGGTGTTTGCCGGGTTTTCCATTGACAAAGGCTCCCTTTCCGGCGTAAGCGAGGGGGATCCGGTGATTACCAGCCAGGGCCTTGTGGGGGTGGTGAGCCAGGTGTACGCCACCAGCAGCATGGTGACCTGCCTGCTTTCAGAGGACTTGCAGGTGGCGGCGGTATCCATAGACCGGGAGGAAAGCGGCGTTATCACCAGCGACATCATGACCGCAAGCGCCGGCCTTCTGCGGCTGAACTATCTTTCCAGCGAGACAAAGCTGGAGAAAGGCGACATCATCACCACTTCCGGGGCTGGGGGGGCATATCCCGCCAACATCATCATCGGAGAGGTGCAGAGCGTGGAGAAGTCGGAAAACGACATCTCCAAATACGCGGTGGTGAAGCCCTATGAGGATTTGGCCCACGTGAAGGACGTGCAGGTGATTGTCAGCTTCCCCGGCAAGGGGGAGGAGGCCCCTGTGCGGCCAGAGGGCGAGGAAGATCCTGCCAAGGAGGACGGCGAATGAGGGACTTTAACCGGGTTATACGCTGCCTTGCCTACACCCTGGAGCTTCTGGTGCTGTTTATGCTGCAGGAAACCCCGGGACTGCTGCCCCCTATTTACGGCGTGCGCCCGGTGCTGCTGCTGCCTGCGGTGATAGCGATAGCCCTTTTCGAGGAGGAGATTCCCGCCATGGCCTTTGGCATTGTGGGAGGGCTTTTCTGCGACTTCGGCCTGGCGGGGGCTTTGGGCTTTCATGGGGCGGCGCTGGCGGTGCTGTGTTTTTTCATCAGCCTGCAGAGCAGGAGCGTGATGCAGGTGAACCTTGCCACAGCCCTGATTACGGGGGCGTGGTCTATAGGGCTTACGGTTTGTGCCCAATGGTTCTTTTTGTATTATTTTACTTACTCCATGCCGGAGTATGCTTTTACCCATCACTACCTGCCTAAATACTTTTATACCATGCTCTTTGTGCCTCTGCTCTACCTGCTGAACAAAGCCCTGTACCAGGCCCTCCGCCCGGCAACGTGACGTTGCATCCAAGACGCGGGGGACAGAGATGGAATTTTTCGCCGCATAAAGAGTTTATGCGGCTTATGTGGGCCATCGCGCAAGCGTGACGCTCGGCTGGAATGCGGCGGACGCAGGATACAGTTTGTACGCTTAGGCACGCGCCACGGACACGTTTCGGGAAGCAGCATAAAAACTGGAGAAATAAAAACACACAGGACGCGCCCCGTAAGAGTACTTGGCCGAAAAGGCTGCGGCGGTGGGGCGGCTGGTTTTAGAATCAAATCCTTTTTTCAAAAGGATTTGCAGGGTTTGGGACGGAGTCCCAAGGTCTTGGAAGCGGAGGTGTGCAAATGGAAAAACCGAAGATGAGACGGCCGGGACGCTTTGCTATATGCATCCTGCTCGTGCTGCTGGTTTTCACAGGCTTTGAGCTGCGGCTGGTGCAGTGGCAGCTTGTGGACGGGGACAAATATGAACAGCAGGCTTTAAGCGATTTGACAGACACCATTGAGATAGACGCCGCAAGGGGCGAGATTTGGGACAGTGACGGGAACGTGCTGGCAGGCAACCGCACCTCCTACGACGTGATATACAACGCCCTCTACATGGACTATACCCGGGGAAAGCGCAACGCCACCATTTTAGAGGTGGTGGATCTGCTGGAAGAATACGGGGAGGAATGGGTGGACAGGCTGCCCATTGAGCTGACCGAGGAAGGGGAGTATGTCTTTAAAGAGGACAGCGAAAGCGAGATTGCCCGGCTGAAAAGCAAGGACATGCTGAACCTGGCGGACTATGCCACGGCAGACGACTGCATGAACGAGCTTGCAAAGCTTTACGGCTGCCAGGGACTTTCCCGGCGGGATATCCGCACTATCACCTCTGTGCGCTACGGCATGACCATGGACGGCTATTCCCGGCACAATCCCTATACCATTGCCAAGGACATTTCGCCGGACATGGTGGGCATTATCAGCCAGGTTTCCAGCCAGTGGCCGGGGATTGAGGTGCGGGTAAGCGTTACCCGGTATAACGGGGAGGACGGCACCCTGGCCCCCCACGTGCTGGGGATGGTGGGCGCCCTTTCCGGGGAACAGTATGAAAAGGCTGTGGAGAATGGCACTGCCTACAGCAGCAAAAGCAGCAACCCCAATATTTCCGGCTACAAATGGGCGGACGTGATGGGCCAGGGGGGCGCGGAAGCCGCCTTTGAAAGCGAGCTGCGGGGCAAGCGGGGCCAGCAGTCGGTTTTTACGGATGAGGACGGCAACGTGGTAAGCACGGCCCTGACCGTACAGCCTGAGGAAGGACATACGGTGCAGCTTACCCTGGACAGCGATTTGCAGCGGGTGGCAAATCTTTCCCTGGAAAAGAATATTAAAGGGAACACCGAGGCAAAGGGCTGCGTTGCCGGGGCGGCGGTGGTGCTGGATGTGAAAAACTTCGGGGTGCTGGCCTGCAGCACCTATCCCAGCTATGATTTGAACCGCTACCTTTCCGACAACAAATATTATAATGAACTGCAAAAGGACGAGGAGGCAAAGCCCCTTTTTAACCGGGCTTTGGGAGGAAGCTTTGTCCCTGGCTCTGTATTCAAGCCCCTGGTAGCCATTGCGGGGCTGCAGGAAAGAACCTTCAGCGCGGGAACGGCGCTTTATAACTGCAACAGGATGTTTGAGTATTATGATTTGAGGCTGGGCTGCACAGGCGCCCACGGCTTTGCCAATGTATATCAGGCCCTTGCCAACTCCTGCAACGCCTATTTCTGCCAGGCGGGCCTGGACATCACCATTGCCAAGCTGGACGCTTACGCGGAATATTTCGGCTTGGGCCAGTATACCGGGGTGGAGCTGTATGAGGCCCAGGGGATTATGTCCAGCCCCCAGGAATATATGATGACCTACGGCACCCCCTGGACAGACGGCAACACAGCCCAGACAGCTATCGGGCAGCTTGACAACCACTTTACGCCTATCCAGCTTGCCACCTACTGCGCTACCATCGCAAACGGCGGCGTGCGTAAGCAGGCCCATTTCCTGGACAAGGTGTACGACTACACCGGGCAGGAGCTGCTCCAGGACTTCCAGGCCCCGGTGGTGGCAGACGCGGGCATATCCAGCGACGTAATGGGCGTGGTGTGGGAAGCTATGCGGCAGGTGTGTACCCAAGGAACGGCCCGGGACGTTTTCGGCGACTATCGGGTGGCCCTGGCTGCCAAAACTGGCACGGCGGAAACCTCTGACCGGGAATCCGGGGGGACGGAGCCGAACCTGAGCTTTATTTGCTTCGCGCCTTTGGACGATCCCCAGATAGCGGTGGCAGTGATGCTGGAATATGGCAACGACGGCCCTTATGCCAAGAACGTGGCAAAAGACATTCTGGATCAGTATTTTGGCTTTTACACCTGGGATGAGGACGGAAACCGCCGCAATCCCGAAGGCAAGCTGGTGGACGAGGATGGCAAGGTAATAGAGGACGACGAGGACGAGGACAACCCCTCCTCCCAGCCGGAGGAGAGCAGCTCCGAACCGGAGGGCGATGTTTCCCCCTCCCCCACCCCCTCCCGGGGCAACGACATCCCGGACGCGCCCTATACCGGCGGGGAGGTTCCTTCCGCGCCGGAGGATCAGGAAGAGGAGCCCAGCCCCTCCCCCAAGCCCAGCAACGCGCCCAGCGGCGCTCCCTATTACAAAGGCGGGGCCAAAAAGGACGGCGGCGATGTTTCCAACAGCCCTGAAAGCTCCAGCGATCCGGAGGGGTAAGCTGGCAGGAAAAGGCTCCCGGCCCGCAAACAGCCGGTTCCTTGAACCGGCTGGCTGCAAAGCAGCCGCGGGGACATGCGCGGCATGTTCCCGCGTTTGCGGGCCGGGGCCTTTTGGGAAGCTGCGCGGCAAGGAAAAAAGCCCTTTCCCTATAAATTTGACACAATTTTTCCGGCAAAGCAATATTTCTTTTTGACAATTTGGCTTCTATGTGCTAAGATGATAGGCGGGGTGGCATTGGTATGAAAAATACAAAGGAAGGAACGGTACCGGGCGCAAGGGGCTGAGGGGTTATCCCTTTTGGTGCGGATCCTGTATCGCATGGCGATTCTCATGGGAGTTTCAGTGGTAGTCACTTCTGGCAAAGGCGGCGTGGGGAAGTCCACCGTAGCCCTGGGGCTGGGGCGCAGTTTGGCCCAGAAAGGACGCAGGGTGCTGCTGGTTGACTGTGACGCGGGGCTGCGCAGCCTGGACAGGATGACCGGGGCCGAAGAGAACCTGGTGTTTGACATTTCAGACGTGGTGTTTGGCAGGTGCGCCCCTGCCGAGGCCATTTATCCCTGCGGAGAGGGGGAAGGCTTGTTTTTGTTGCCCGCGCCTTCTGCCGGGGAAAATATGATACGCCCGGCGGTGATGCGCAAGCTGGTGCCCCTTTTAAAGCGGTATTACGATTATGTGCTGCTGGATTCCCCTGCGGGAGTGGGGGGCGGGTTCCGTTCTGCGGCCTGCGCGGCGGACAAGGCGCTGATTGTATGCAGCCCGGATCCGGTGTGCGTGCGCAATGCTGGAGCGGCAAAGGATTTGCTGGAAAAGCTGGGGATTGAAAACAGGCGGCTGGTGATAAACCGGTTTAGCGCCCCCCTTTTCAGCGCCACCGGGGCTTATAAGGATTTGGATGGAGTTATTGACGCCGCAGGGGTGCGGCTTTTCGGCCTTGTGCCGGAGGACGCCATGCTGGCGGCAGCGTTTCTGCGGGGCAGGGCGGCCCCTGTGGATTCCAGGGCTATGAAAGCCCTGTGCCGCATGTCGGGGCGGCTGGAAGGGGAGTCTATCCCTATTCCCGACCAATTGTGAGGACGGTTCACGCTGGGTGGAGGCCAGCGTTTGGATTTGTATTGAAAAGACAAGTTATATTTGTACTAGTTGGGAGGAGAGAACCACATGAACATCGCACTTACTGCCCACGACGCTAAGAAAGAACTGATGGTACAATTCTGCATTGCCTACTGCGGCATACTCAGCCGACACAGCCTGTGCGGAACCGGCACCACCGGGAAAATGGTGGCGGATGCTACGGGCCTGACGCTGCAGCGGTTTTTAAGCGGGCCTCAGGGCGGCGACCAGCAGATTGCGGCGCGCATTGCCTGCAATGAAATTGACCTGCTGCTGTTTTTCAGGGATCCCTTAAATCCCAAACCCCACGAGCCAAACGATATGAACCTTTTGCACCTGTGCGACATGCACAACATCCCTGTAGCCACCAACATCGCTACGGCAGAGGTGCTGGTACACGGCCTGGAGCGGGGCGATTTGGACTGGCGCGATATTGTGAAGGGATAGCTTTGGCTGCACCACTATGGAGGATAAAGGCCCGGCGCGGAAATTTTTCCGGGAATTTTCTGGAAAAACCTTGCAAAGGCCGGGCCTGCAGGTTATAATAAACTGGATTTACACTTGCATCTGGCTATGACGCAGGATGAGTATCCCGGGAAGCCCGGCAGAGAGAGGGGGTGCGGAAACCGCGCTGGAAGCCCCCTTCGGAGGGAACGGGTGAAAGACGCCTGCCAGCCGCAACTGAATACCACAAGGAGCGCAAGGGGCAGTCTGCCTTTGCGCTTGAAGCAGGGTGGCACCACGGAGCATAACCTTCGTCCCTTCACGGCTCAGCCGCAGGGGGAGAAGGTTTTTTGTTTTAAAGCACTTCGCCGCAAAGCCGCCCCTGCACCCTGCCAGAGGGGATAATCCCCTCTGGGCTCCCAACGCGTTTGCGAGGCTTAGGCATAGTTTTTGGAAAAGGAGGGCCTATGAGGAAGGCACAGAAAAGGGTGAAGGATTTCATGGAGGCGCAGGGCCTGTCCTTTTCCCCGGAGGCGCGGACGCTGGACTTGGTTTCAGAGGTGGGCGAACTGGCAAAAGAGGTGCTGAAAGGCTCTGATTACAGCACTGCGCCGCTGCTGCCCGGGGCCGGTCTGGAGGAGGAAATGGGGGACTGCCTGTTTTCTCCTGGCCCTGTGCAGCGCCACAGGCCTGGACGCGGAGAAGGCCCTTGCCGCAGCGCTGGAGAAGTATGCTTCCCGCGCCGCCCGGACGGGCCAGGTGGGCAGCGGGCGGTAAAAAAGCGGTAAAGAAAATAGAAAAACAGCCGGAAGGCTTCAGAGTTAAGAAGGAGGAAATGAACATGGAACTATTGACAAAGGCCCCCAAGGGCACAATGGATCTGACACCGGGGGTGACGGAAAAATGGCAGGTTGTGGAGGATGTGCTGAAAAGCGAGGCGGAGTTAAACGGCTTTTCGGAAATCCGCACCCCGGTTTTCGAGCACACAGAGCTTTTCCTGCGGGGCGTGGGAGACACCACAGATGTGGTGGAAAAGCAGATGTACACCTTCCTGGACAAGGGAGGGCGCTCCATCACCCTGCGGCCTGAGGGGACGGCAGGGGCTGTGCGGGCCATGCTGGAAAATGGGCTGTACAACGCGGGATACCCGGTGAAGCTGTACTATCTCACCTCCTGCTACCGCTATGAAAAGCCCCAGGCCGGGCGGCTGCGGGAGCTGCACCAGTTTGGGGTGGAGATGTTCGGCGCGGCGGATCCCGGGGCAGACGTGCAGGTGATTGCCCTGGGGCTGGCCATCTATAAACGGCTGGGGCTTCATGACGTGGGCCTGCAGCTAAACTCCATCGGGTGCCCTGCCTGCCGGAAAGAATACCACAAGGCGCTGAAGGAATATTTCAGCGCCCGGAAGGATGAGCTGTGCGAAACCTGCCTGTCCCGCCTGGAGCGCAACCCCATGCGCATTTTAGACTGTAAAAGCCCGGTGTGCCAGGAGATTGCCAAGGGCGCGCCGAAGATTACCGACTATCTGTGCGAGGACTGCAAGGCCCATTTCGGGAAGGTGCGGGAGCTGCTGGACGCTTTGGGCATTGCATACGAGCTGGATCCCGGCCTGGTGCGGGGCCTTGACTACTACACCCGGACAGTGTTTGAGTTCCCCTCCAAGAGCCTGGGCTTTGCCTTAGGCGGGGGCGGGCGGTATGATGGGCTGGTGGAGGAACTGGGAGGCAAGCCCACGCCGGGGCTGGGCTTTGGCTTAGGCCTTGACCGCATCCTTCTGGCCCTGGAGGAGCAGAAGGCGGAATTCCCGGAGCCTGTGCGCTGTGAGCTTTACCTGGCAGCCATGGGGGCTGAGGCCCAGAAAAAGGCTTTTGTGCTCATGGACAAGCTGCACAAGTGCGGCGTGGCGGCAGACTGCGATTTGTGCGCCAGGGGCTTAAAGGCCCAGATGAAGTATGCCGACCGCATAGGGGCCAGGTACACCATGGTGCTGGGAGACAACGAGCTGGAAGCCGGCAAGGCGGAGCTGAAAAACATGCAGACCGGGGAAAAGGTGAAGATATCTATCGGGGAGGATTTCGTGGACGCTTACCTTACCGCCAGCACTGCCCAGGATGATTTGAGTTTTTAGCAGCGTGACGAAACGCTTTGCGGAGCAATGCGTTTCTGCACCCGAGACGCGTGGACGCTCACGAATGTTCGCTGGCGAGTGGTAGTTTTTCGCTGCGTTGCATGGCACCGCGCTTACGCGAACCAGCGCGTGCCGGACGTGCTCCCGAAGGCGTTCACCCGGTGCGTGGGCAAACAGGCAAATAGACTTTAGGATCAAACCCTTTTTAAAAGGGGGCCGCTGCGTCCCATGGATCAAAACGTTTCGCGGACTTTCGCGTCCAGCGGCTGGCCGAACTGACAGACAGGAAACAGGGTGTAGGGCAGAGCCTTACGGCCTTAAAAAAGGAGCGGATAAAAATGGAGACGATACAAGGGTTAAAGCGGAGCCGCTATTGCGGGGAATTCCGCATGGAGCATGTGGGAGAAAAGGCGGTTGTGTTCGGCTGGTGCCAGCGTCAGCGGGATTTGGGCCAGCTTATCTTTATCGACCTGCGGGACAGGACAGGCATTGTACAGCTTGCCTTTGACGAGGACAGCGGCAAGGATGCCTTTGACAAGGCTTTCCGGGTGCGGTCGGAATTTGTTCTGGCAGCAGTGGGGACGGTGCGGGAGCGCACGTCAAAAAACAAGGAGATCCCCACAGGGGACGTGGAAATCTTCGTGGAAGAACTGCGGGTGCTGGGGGAATCGGAAACGCCTCCCTTTGAGATTGTGGAGGGGTCAAAGGCCAACGAGGAACTGCGGCTGAAATACCGCTATCTGGATTTGCGCAGGCCGGAACTCCAGCGGAATCTGCTGCTGCGGCACAAGGTGGCAAAGGCCACCCGGGATTATTTCTATGACAACGGCTTTATTGAGATTGAAACCCCTATGCTGATTAAGTCCACCCCAGAGGGCGCCCGGGACTTTCTGGTGCCGTCCCGCCTGCACAAGGGGGCGTTTTACGCTTTGCCCCAGTCCCCCCAGCTTTATAAGCAGCTTTCCATGGTGGCGGGGTTTGACCGCTATATCCAGCTTGCCCGGTGCTTCCGGGACGAGGAGCTGCGGGCCGACAGGCAGCCGGAGTTTGTGCAGATTGACATGGAAATGTCCTTTGTGGATGTGGAGGACGTGCTGACCATGGCCGAGGGCTTTGTGCGCCATGTGTTCAAGGAGGTGCTGGGAGAGGACATCCCCCTTCCCCTGCCCCGGATGACCTATAAGGAGGCTATGGAGCGCTATGGTTCTGACAAGCCGGACACCCGGTATGGCATGGAAATACAGGACATCAGCGGGCTTGTGAAAGACTGCGGCTTCGGGGTGTTTGCAAACGCTGTGGCAGGAGGCGGCAGCGTGCGGGCTATTGTGGCAAAGGACGCTGTGAAGGCCCTTTCCCGCAAGGAGATTGACAAGCTGACGGAAGCTGTGAAGGGCATTGGCGGCAAGGGCGTGGCTTGGGTGCGCCTGCTGCCAGAGGGGTATGCCGGATCGTTCTTAAAGTTTATGAAAGAAGAAGAAATGCAGGCCATCTACGAAAAGACCGGGGCCAAAGAGGGCGACGTGCTGCTGGTTATCGCGGACACGAAAACCAGCCATGTGCTTTCCCAGCTTGGCTATCTGCGCACTATCACCGCCCAGAAGCTGGGCATTGTGCCCCAGGGAATGCGGAATCTCTTGTGGATTACAGAGATGCCCTTCTTTGAGTTTGACGAGGACTTGAACGAGTGGGTGGCTATGCACCATCCCTTTACCTCTCCCCTGGACGAGTGCCTGCCCTATCTGGAGACGGACAAAGGCCGGGTGCGGGCTAAGGCTTATGACCTGGTGATGAATGGCATGGAGCTGTGCTCCGGCTCTATCCGCATTACGGATCCGGAGCTGCAGGGCCGCATTTTCGCCCTGCTGGGGCTTTCTGACGAGGAGGCCCACGAGAAGTTTGGCTTCCTGCTGGACGCTTTCCGCTATGGCGCGCCGCCCCACGGCGGCATTGGCCTGGGCCTTGATCGGCTTGTTATGCAGATGGCAGAGGCTGGCAGTATGCGGGACGTGGTGGCGTATCCCAAGGTGCAGAACATGAGCGAACTGATGACCCAGGCCCCGGCGGCAGTGGATAAGCTCCAGCTTGACGAGCTGGGAATTGCCCCTGTGAAAGCAACGTGACCCAGTGGCGCCTACAGGAGTGTTCGCACGTAGCTTTCCGGCCTGTTTTGGCTGCTCCCGCGTTAAAAAATTTTAGAGTATAGTAAAATAGTTAACGCGGTTACTATATGCACTTGAAACGTCCGCCCTGGCCATGCAGGGCGGACGCGGTTTTTGGTTGGCCGACGGAACATTTTCCTGGAAGGATACCGGGCCGGGGAGAGGTCGTTTTCCAGCAGGCAGGGGGTGGGCGGAAGTTTTTAAAGAGTCCAGAGAAGCTTTTTCAAAGAACTATCTTTGACCTGCCCTGTGCGCTGGGTGATATCTCTGGAGGGATACCGGGCCGGGGAGAGGTCGTTTTCCGGCAGGCAGGGGACGGGTGGAAGTTTTTAAAGAGTCCAGAGAAAATTTTTTCAAAAATTGTCTCTGGTTGTCTCTGGGGAGGGATGGAGTAAAAAAATTTTCACGGGAAGCAGGGCGAGAATGACAAGTCCTTCACAAGCGTGAAACAATGGCAGAAAGCCAGCCTGCATGCTGGCGCAAAGGGACTGTGAAACGATAATCCGGCAATATATTTTGAGTGGAAATATGCTGAAATTACCAAATGTACACAATATATAGTATTGACAGAAAAAGGGAGAACAGGTATAATGGTAAAGCTGGCGGGCGGCTTTGCGCCCCCATGTACGAGTGAGGAAAGGATCAGGATACATGCTGAAAACCATTATCAAACGAAGCGGGGAAAAAGCCCCCTTTGACGCCGCCAAAATACGCGCCGCCATTTTCAAAGCCAATGTGCGCATTGCCACAGAGAAGTTCAGCGATGAGGAGCTGGACAGGCTTACAGAAGAAGTGGTGGCAGAGCTGGAGAAGATGAAAGAAACCCCCACTGTGGAGCAGACCCAGGACGTGGTGGAGGAAAAGCTGATTGCCGCAGACTACGCCAAAACGGCGAAGGCCTACATCCTGTACCGGGCGGAACACCAGAAGCTGCGGGAAATGGATGACGAGCTGGTGAAGATTTACTCTGCGCTGACCTTTGTGCCTGCGGAGGACGCGGATATCAAGCGGGAAAACGCCAACATCAACGCGGACACCGCCATGGGCACCATGCTGAAATATGGATCGGAGGGGGCTAAGAGCTTCTATGACAAATATGTTATCCCCCCCCATATCGCCCAGGCCCACGCAAGCGGGGAAATCCACATCCATGACAAGGACTTTTACACCCTGACAGAAACCTGCTGCCAGATTGACCTGATTAAGCTGTTTAAAAACGGCTTTTCCACTGGCCACGGCTACCTGCGGGAACCGCAGGATATCCGCAGTTACGCGGCCCTTGCCTGCATTGCCATCCAGGCAAACCAGAACGAAATGCACGGCGGCCAGAGCGTGCCTATCTTCGACTATGCCATGGCTTTGGGGGTGGATAAGACTTACCGCAAGGAGTTTTTCAAGGCCCTTATCCAGTTTTTGCAGATCCACAAGGGTATGCCCCACAGCCACGCGGAGGCCCTCATAAACGCCGCCAAGCGGGAACTGGGGAGCAAGGTGACCATGAAAAACGTGGGACACTACAGCGAGCGTTTTGTTGCTTTCCTGCCCCGGCACCAGAAGGAAAACGGCTATGAGGAGATCATCACCGAGGAGGCGGAGGACGCCTGCGCTTATGCCCAGGAGGCTGCCTGGCGGGAGACGGATCATGCCACCTATCAGGCTATGGAAGCCCTGGTACACAACCTGAACACCATGAACTCCCGGGCAGGCGCCCAGGTGCCTTTCTCCTCCCTGAATTACGGGACGGATACCAGCGAGCAGGGGCGCATGGTGATTCGGAACCTGCTGCTGGCCACAAAGGCCGGGCTGGGAGATGGGGAAACCCCTATTTTCCCGGTGCAGATTTTCAAGGTGAAAGAAGGGGTAAACTATAACGAGGGGGATCCCAACTATGACCTCTTTAAGCTGGCCATGGAGGTTTCCGCCCTGCGGCTGTTCCCCAATTTCAGCTTTATAGACGCGCCCTTTAATTTGCAGTATTACAAGGCCGGGGACTACGACACAGAGGTGGCCTATATGGGCTGCCGCACCCGGGTGATGGGCAACACCCACGATCCCAAACGGGAAACCACCTGCGGCAGGGGCAACCTGAGCTTTACCTCCATCAACCTGCCCCGCATCGGCATAGAGTCGGAGAAGGATATTAAAAAATTCTATAAGCTGCTGGATGCCCGGATGGATTTGGCTATTGAGCAGATGCTGCACCGCTTTAAAATCCAGTGCAGCAAAAAAGCCTATAACTATCCCTTCCTCATGGGCCAGGGGGTGTGGATTGATTCTGAAAAGCTGGATCGCAACGCTTCTGTGGCAGAGGTTTTAAAGCACGGCACCCTGTCCGTAGGCTTTATCGGCCTGGCGGAAACCCTGAAGGCCCTGACAGGCAAGCACCACGGGGAGGATGAAAAGAGCTATAAGCTGGGGCTGGAGATTATCACCCACATGCGGGCGTATATGGATAAAACCTCCCAGGAGACAGGCTTAAACTTCACCTTGCTGGCTACCCCGGCAGAGGGGCTTTCCGGACGGTTTATCCGGATTGACCAAAAGAAGTTTGGGAAAATCCCCGGGGTGACGGATCGGGAATACTACACCAACTCTTTCCATGTGCCAGTGTATTATCCCATTGGCGCTTTTGAGAAAATTCAGAAGGAAGCCCCCTTCCATGCCCTGACAAACGCCGGGCACATCAGCTATGTGGAACTGGACGGCGACATCTGCAAGAATGTGGAGGCCTTTGAAAGCGTGATACGCTGCATGAAGGAGGCTGGCATTGGCTATGGCTCTGTGAACCACCCGGTTGACCGGGATCCGGTGTGCGGCTATAACGGCATTATCGACGACGTATGCCCCCGCTGCGGCCGCCATGCCGGGGAGGGCGTACCCCTTTCCAAGCTGGAGGAGCTGCGGAAAAAGTATCACGATGTGCCGGACTATACGTGTTTGATACATTGAGCTTTAAGACCGTGAGGCGCTGCCCCACACCCCGCAAACCTTTTTTGGAAAAAGGTTTGATCCAAAAATCCATTTTGACATAGTTATAAGGAGGAATTTCACATGACAAGCGTAAAGGAATATAAGACTGAGGGCAAAGAGGTTATCATCGGCGAGGGACGGGATTTTGAGCGCATCCGCCGCATCACCGGCTATCTGGTGGGCACCATTGACCGCTGGAACAACGCCAAGCGGGCCGAGGAGCAGGATAGGGTAAAGCACACCCTGGGAGGGAAATAAGTTGCATATCTTATTGGTGAATGACGATGGCATTAACGCCCCTGGCCTGCACGCCTTGGCAAAGGCCCTGGGCAAAGAGCACAGAATCACCGTCAGCGCCCCCATGGAGGAGCGCAGCGCTGTGGGCCATGGCCTGACAGTGCGGCTGCCCCTGTTTGCAGAGAAACGGGAGGTGCCCGGCGCGGCGGCTGCCTTTGCAGTCTCCGGCACGCCGGCGGACTGCACCCGGCTGGGCGTGCTCTCCCTGGCGGGGGAGCCTGTGGATCTGGTGGTTTCCGGCATGAACAAGGGCTTGAACGTGGCTATGGATATGCTCTATTCCGGAACGGTTTCCGCTGCCATGGAAGGGGCTATGCTGGACAAGAAGTCCATCGCCGTATCCACCCAGTGGGACGGGGACTTTGACAGGGCGGCGGAGGTGTTTGCCCGGCTGCTGTCCCAATTGGATGTGGAGAAGGATATTGACTTTATGCTGAATGTCAATATTCCCGCCCTGCCCGGGCAGAAGATACAGGGCGTGAAGTGGGTGCCTGCCGGGCGGACGCATTTGTGGGCCGATACCTACGAGCACCGCCAGACCCCGGACGGCCGGGATTACTACTGGCTGAAAAACCTCCAGGACGCCGCCACGCCGGATTTCGGCATGGACAGCGATATCGGCTGCGTGGCAAACGGGTATGTGGCCTTGTCCCCCCTGGTGTATGATTTGACAGACGGAGAGGGCTTCCGCAACAAGTCCTTTGTCCTGTAGGCGAGCTGTATGGAGCTTCAGATAGCGGGAATTGTGGCGGAATCCATTGTGGACGGCCCTGGGATACGGTATGCCCTGTTTGTCCAGGGCTGCCCCCATCACTGCCCTGGGTGCCACAATCCGCAGACACATCCCTTTGAGGGCGGAAGGACAGTGGATACAGCGGAGATTTTTGCGGAATTCTGCGGGGATCCCATTTTAAAGGGCATTACTTTCAGCGGCGGGGAGCCTTTCTGCCAGCCTGCCCCTCTGGCAGAGCTTGCGGGGCAGGTACACGCCAGGGGCAAAGATGTGGTGGTTTTCACCGGCTATACCTATGAGCAGCTTGCTGCCATGGACAGCCCGGCCGTGCAGGCCTTGCTTGCGGAAACAGATCTGCTGATAGACGGGCCTTTTATAGAGGAGCAGAAAAACCTGGAGCTGGCTTTCCGGGGCAGCGAGAACCAGCGGGTGATAGATATGCGCAAAACCAGGGAATCTGGCAGGCTTGTGCTGCGGGCTTGATGGTGATTCCTGGCAGCTATTGCATAGTTAACGCAGTTATTGCTGCTATGCCGCCTGTTTGAGAATCGGCACATGTTGACAAACGCATTTACTTATAAAAAGCCTAAGGCCGCTGCTGGAGCGGCCTTAGGCTTTTTTTGTGATTGCTGTTTCGATTCTGAGGTGCAGGTGGAAAAGATAAGCGTGTCATTTCCTCTCGGAAAGCAATTGCCACGCCGCTCTTGTCTGCCACTGCATATTCATCTACGGCTGCGCCGGAAAAGGATGCTCTGTACAAGCGGGACGTCCCCTTCGGCTCTGCCCCCGAATGTCTTTACAATCTGTACATAGAGATACTTTAATGCTTCCATAAGCCGGGATGCTGGCTGCTGGTTTTTTCTTTTTGGGGAGAGAAGATGGGTTTTCAGAGTTTTAAGACAGGCTTTGAGGCTTTCTTACCCGTTCTGCGCCATAACGCCTACCAGCTTGTGGGGGACATACGGCGCTTTGATGGCTTGGGAGCTTTCTTCGTCCAGCGTCCAGGAACACATTCCCCTCTGGGGATCGCCAAAGCCCATGCATCCCATGCAGACGCGGGAGATATTCCGTTCCGAATTGCCCAGCCTTGCGTACTTCATACATGCTTCCTCCCGGAATTTTTATGGATGGACATGGCCTTCATTCCCGCTGAACCAGGGCATAGAAGGCCACAGCACTGGCGGCAGCCACATTGAGGGAGTCTACCCCATGGTACATGGGGATGCGCACTGTGTAGTCGCAGGCGGCAATGGTGGCAGGCGCCAGCCCGTCCCCTTCCGTACCCAGCACCACTGCCAGCCTCTTTTCCTTTTTCAGGCGGGGATCCGCCACGTCCAGGGAATCCTCCCGCAGGGCCATGGCAGCGGTTTTAAAGCCCCTCTCCCTCAGGAATTCCGTCCAGGGCCTGTCCTGGGGGAGATACGCCCACGGCACCAGAAAGACGTTCCCCATGCTCACCCGCAAGGCCCGGCGGTACAGGGGATCGCTGCCAGCTTCTGTCAGCAGCACTGCCTCTATGCCCAGGGCGGCGGCACTGCGGAAGATAGCCCCCAGGTTTGTGGGGTTCATCACGTTTTCCAACACTGCCACCCGCCGGGCATTCCGGCAGGCCTCCTCTGGAGCAAGGGCCGGGGGCCTTTTCATGGCGCAGAGCATGCCCCGGGTCAGGTGGAAGCCTGTAAGGGCGCACAGCACCTCTTCCTCCGCCGCGAACACAGGCACATCCCCGCAGCGGTCTAAAAGCGCCCTGCCCTTGCCTGCAACATGCTTTGCCTCCATCAAAAAGGAGACGGGCTGGCACCCTGCGTCTAAGGCCCTGCCGATAACCAGGGGGCTTTCCGCGATAAACAGGCCGTCGCTGGGAGACGCCCGGTTTACCAGTTGGTTTTCCGTTAAGCGGGCATATATATCCAGTTCCGGCGCATTAAAGTCTGAAATTTCCACAATTCTGGGTTCTCCCATAGCCTTTCCCCCTTGAATCCCTGCGCCCTCGTCCCGGCGCTTTCCCGTATTGCTTTAAGTATAGCATGTTACTGGCGGCAAGGCAATTCTTCCTTGGGGAAAAGAACAGAGATATTGCCCTGCCCAAAAGGCGGGGCAATATCTCTGTGTACAGCGGCCCTTTGAGAAACCATCCTGGCCGCGCCCTACTGGATATACAGCCGGGAGCTTGTGAGGATTAAATCCCCGGAAGGATCCTTGTGGAAGGTGCTTTCCTCAAAGAACACAAAGCACTCCAGCCGGAGCGGGGTAAGCTTTGGGACAATATAGTACAGGCGGCTTACAAGCTTGCTGCCATCCTCAAAAACATCATATTGGACGGCAGGATACATGCTCCAGTCCTCCTGGGCAGACTCGTCCTCCAGCCAGACGGCTATCTGCTCCCTGAGCTGCTCCTGTGTAACCTCCCTGGCCGCAGGCGGCTCTCCGGGGTGCAGGGCCGTGTGGAAGGCATGGATCAATTCCAGCGCGGCAGAGCCGCCCATGTAGTCCAGCAGCAGAAGCAGCGGCGGGCCGGAGGGACAGTATACCCCGTTTTCCAAATCCGCATAGGAATGGGGATCTATATGGAGGACCTGGGACATGGCCTGCTTGGTAGCATGGCGGGCAAGCCGCGTGCTGCGCATACGGGAACTTATAAACTCTCTGGCAAAAATAGTATCCATATGCATTTGAGTTACCTCCTAGGATATATAGTAATAAAATATTACCATTAAAGGATGTTTACCGCTAGGAGGTACACCTACATTTTTGGAAAAACAGGGGTTTTTCTGCCGGCAATAAAGGCAAGCCGGCTGTCATGGCTGCCTCTTTAAGCGCATACACTGTAGGGAATGCCCAGATTAACCGGGAAGAGAGGAATCACATTTATGCTGCAGACAAACCAGGAAGCCATCCATTTTTTCGTCGATTCCACAGGCCCCAAGGCCGGCGGCTTTTACCTGTCCAACTTCGGGCACCTAAAGCACCGGGCAGTCCTCAGCGGCTGGCCCCACAGCGTGCAGCAGGAGATTTTTGAAAACCTGCGCAGGCAGGCCCGGCAGCAAGGCACTCCCTGCGAGCTGGTGTTCCACCCGCTGGACAACACGGTTCAGGGAATCCTGCTGCCCCAGCTTTCCACCGGGGCCTTTGGATTTGACCCAGACTCCCCCTTTGTGCGGGGGGCGGAGGCCCTGCGGCCCCAGGGGGATCTTGCCGCCTGCCGGGAGGCCATGAAGGAGGCCCGGGCCGCTTTCCAGGAAGCCCGGGCCGTACATAACAGCCAGGAGCGCATTTATCTGGAACACATGGATTTTTCCGCCGCCGACAGCCTGGGAGACGCCTTGGTACGGCGGCTGCTGGGCCACAAAAGCGGCACCCGCCCTGGCAGGGAATTCCACCGCTTTTTCGGGGCGGCCACAGCGGAGGGGAATCTGGATCATATCCCCCAGGTGACAGCGGGCCTTGACTGCCGCATCTTTATCAAGGGCCGTCCGGGCACCGGGAAGTCTACCCTGCTGAAAAAGGTGTGCGCCGCAGCCCTGCGCCGGGGCTGCGATGTGGAAATCTACCACTGCGCCCTGGACGCAGACAGCCTGGACTTAATCGCCGTGCGGGAGCTGGGTTTCTGCCTGCTGGACAGCACCCCGCCCCACGAGTATTTCCCCGCCCGGGAGGGAGATGAGATTCTGGATATGTATGCCCGCTGCGTGGTGCCCGGCACAGACGAGGCCCACGCCGGGGAACTGAACAAGCTGGAGGGGGAATATAAAGCGCTGGTGCAGACAGCCACCGGGCACCTGAAAGAAGCCCTGGAGGCCCTGAACCGCCTGTATGAAAGCGCGCCAAAGCCTGATCCGGAAGCGGTGGAAGCAGAACAGGCCCGCCTTTCCGCCGAGCTTTTTGCATAGGCAACGCAACGCCGCATCTATGAACCTGTATTCACAACCTGTAACCGCTGTTTAAGCGGTCTTTTGGGAGCCGCTCTATGGAAAATTTCTTGCGGAGGCGCAAACGGCAGCCTTGATTGATCCCCAAAATTCTCGCTCATCCGGCAATTTCGATTATGAATACAGGTTCTAAGGCGCAAAAAGCCCCTTGGCTGCTCAGGCCAGGGGGCTTTCTCTTTCTGTCAGTCTGGATACCGGGTTACATAGCGCACAGTGCTGCCGAATTTTTCCAGATCTTGCTTTTCAATCCTGCGATCCCACTCAATTTTGCAGGAGCTGAAGTCCCGGTTCACTTCCACTACCTTCACATAATCCGGGCCTTTTTCTATCACAATCATGGAGTGCACCGCGTATGTCAGGCGGATGTGATCTCCCACCCGCAGCTTGTCAAAATCCTGGAAGGTGCGCACAGGCGCGTCTTTGCCGAAAAGCTGGTCGCTTATCATGCTGGCAAAGCCCAGGCATTGGATGGCAGGCTGATTGGAAACAAAAACCTGGCCAGACTTCCCTGTATAGGAGTTGCACCAGCTTGCCCCTGTCCAGTGGCTGCAGGGCGTGGAGGTGACGGCCTCCCAGGAAGCCGGAACGCCCTTGTGGTTCCAATATTTTCCATGGGGGAATTTCTGCCGCAGGGCCGCAAGCTTGGCCAGCAGGGCGTCCTCCAGGGTGAAATCCTGCTGGAGGGCGGCGCCGTCCTGGCCGATGTAGATTTCTACAGGCCCTGCCTCCACATACCCGTCCTTGGCGGCAGAAGCCTGATAAACCCCGGGGTCAAGTCCATAAATCCCATACTCCCCCCGGCTGTCTGTACGGGCTGTACGCCGGGCGCCGCTTTCCCCGGTAAGGGTGACAACGGCCCCGGGCAGCACTTTGCCGGAATCCTCCTGGACTGTGCCGTACACGCCGCCCCGGACAGGCAGTTCTGTCTCTCTGGGTTCGTAATAGTTTTGGATAAGCTGGGCAAGCTCCGCCCGGATGCAGCGGCCCTGGGGATCCAGCACGGCCCCGCCCCGTCCGGAAAGCACCCCCTCCTGCACCGCCCAGGCAATGCCCTCTTCTGCCCAGGAGCTGATGGAGGCCCTGTCTATGAAGCTGTTTAACCAGTTGAGGTTCAAGGAGGGAAGCCCCTCCTTGTATGCTTTGAAGCGGCTGAAAAGCACCGCGGCCTGCTCCCTGGTAAGCGTTCCTTCCGGGTCGAAGGCATCATCCCCTATGCCTTCAGACACCCCTTCGGCATATGCCCAGGATACGGCCTCTAAAGCCCAGTGCCCCTCCATATCTGTGAAAGGCAGCGGTTCTGCCTCCTCCGGCAGGGCTGGCTTTCCCTCCATATTGTACAGCGCCTGCACAAGCTGCGCCCGGGTAACTGTGTTTTGGGGGCGGAAGGCTGTTTCCGTCTCCCCCCGCATATAGCCGTTTTCTTTTACAAACAGCACCGGCTGGGCAAACCAGTCCTCTTCCCGCACGTCTGTAAACCCGGCGAAAGGCTCCGGTTCAGGAACCTTGGGGGCGAATTTAATCAAGATATAGGCAGAAGCCGGGGTGTTTACCATAGGGCCAATATGGTTCCTGCCCTCCGCGTTCTGCCACACCTTGTTTTCCCCAGGGGAGTCCCCCCAGAAAATCATCATGTGGTTGTCATAGTCGTTCCCGGTGAATTTGTCTGTCCAGAACCGCAGCACCAAGTCCCCTTTTTCGCACTTGCCGTCTTTCAGCATGGCAGACTGGCTTTCGTAAACATGGGCCACCAGCTTGCCATACTGTATCCAGCTTAGGTAGTTGCTGGCCTTGGCAAGCTCGTTATAGGGGCGGCTGCTGTTCCAGCGGCCGGCAGAGGGGCTTTTGCGGATATCCCGGATAGCAGCGGCCGCGTCCAGCCCGCACTTTCGCAGCACATAGGAGACAAACCCGGCGCAGTTCATGCCAATGGATCCATTATAAGAGGGGTCGCCCTTGGGGGACTGCCAGTCCCCGCTCTTTTGGGGCGTGCCCAGGTAATAATTGTCCTTCTCGTGGGCGGAAAGCTCTGCCAGCAGCATTTCCCGGGTGACGCCGTATTTGTCCAGGTAATCGGTGCCTCCGGCGCACCGGGCGCGCACGGTTTCAATGGGGATTTTCACATCCACGCCGGGCTTTTCCACCCCTTCCTCCAGGGAAGCCTCCGCCCCCTGCCCTGTAACCGGCAGGCAGAAAGCCAGCAGGCACAGGGCCAAAAGCCCTGATAACAGCCTCTTTTTCATAACATTCCTCAAACCCCTTCACAAAAAATTCATTTATATACATTTTATCAGTATCCTTTTTAAAATGCAAGGGCTTTTTCTATTCGGGGGGAACCCTCAAAACCTCCCGAACACGAATTTCCCTGATTCGCTTAAATCAGCCGTTGTCCAGGCGCGGGTGGCGGGGGTGCCGGGCTTTAAGGCGGCGGAGGTTTCATCTTTATCGCATAAAGACCAGTTTGCCCAGCTTATGCCCCGCTTCTGGAGGAAGTCCAGCCACTCCCCGGCCTCCTTCAGGAACACCCCGCCGCTGCCGTCTGCCCGGCTTACGCCCCACTCGCTGATGAAAACGGGCAGGCCTTTTGCCAACACCTGATCGATGCGGTCCCGCAGCTCCTTGCCATGGGTGCCCGCATAAAAATGCAGGGTGTACATGAGGTTTTCCCCTTCCAGGGGATCCTGGGCCGCCAGGTGGATGTCCTGGCTCCAGGTGCTGCTGCCGATAAGGATAATGCCTTTGCTGTGCTGGCGGATGGCCTTTACCACCCGTTGGGCATAGGGCTTGATGTCCTTGCCCCAGGCGGCGCCGCCGTTTGGCTCGTTGCAGATTTCATAGATCACCTCCGGCCTGTCCTGGTAGCGCCGGGCCATTTCCGAGAAGAAGGCCTCGGCTTCCTTTACGTGGGACAGGGGGTTGCCGTCGGAGAGGATGTGCCAGTCGATTATCACATACATATCCTGGGCGATAGCCGCGTCTATAGCCTCTATGGCCTTCTTTTTCATGGCTTCCGGCTGGCTGAGATAGCCGTTTTCCCCGGTATACATGGCAACCCGGAACAGGTTTGCCCCAAAGGCGGCTGTGTTTTTCACAGCCTGCTTTCCGGCAAACTGCCCATACCACTGGAGTCCGTGGGTGCTCATGCCATGGAGGGCCACTGGCTTGCCCTGTTCATTGCAAAGCTGGGTGCCTTTCACCTGAAGCCAGCCGTTTTCCGAAGCCCCGCCCTGGATGGTTTCCACAGGGCCGCTAGGGATATCCGGGGCCGGAGGCAGGACGCCACCTGCCTTTTTCAGTGCCCGCTGGATGATAATGCATGCCTCCGCCCGGGTTAAGGAGCCTAAGGGGCGGAAGGTGCCGGAAGGATCGCCAATGATAACGCCTGCGGCATAGGCCCCCAGGGTGGTTTCATAATACCTGCCGTTTAGCTCGGAAAAGTCCGCTATTTTCTGGGACTCTGTGTTGTAATCCCCCCGCGCGTCAGGCAGCAGCGCCCGCATAAGGGCCTTTACCGCCAACTGCCGGGAGATGGGCTTGTCAAAGAGCGCCCCGGTGGGCGGGCACTCGTCCCAGTCTATCCAGCTTCTGTCCAGAGCCGCCTGCACCCAGCCTGCGGCCCAGTGGCCTGTTTGGCCGTCGCCCTCCTGTGCCCCTGCGCACCGTCCTACAATGGCAAGGAATTCCCCGGCGGAAACAGTGTTTTCCGGGCGGAACCGGCCGTCGGGATATCCCAACAGATACCCCTGGGCAGTCATCTCTGTAACAGCGTTTTCGTACCAGTCTCCAGGCTTTACGTCGGAAAAAGCCCCGGCAGGCAATGGCACCCCCAGCAGCAGTATTGCCGCTAAAAGCCCCCAAAGCTTTTGTGAAATCCGTTTCATCACAGCCCCGCCTTTCTTGCATAAGAATTTATATTCATAATAGCACAGGGCTGAGGGGTTTGTAAACGGTTTTGCCGTCTAAAAAAGAAGCCGCAGGGCACAGGGCCATGCGGCGGCTTTTTATACATAGTAGGGATTAGGCTTAAAGAGCAGGGTGATGAAATCTATCAGGATTCCGATTCCAAACAGGCCGAAGGTGAAGATATACAGCACGCCCATGCCGATTTTCCCCTCATAAAACTTGTGGGCGCCAATGCCCCCCAGGAAAAAGCACAGCAGCACAGCCACCCACTTGTTCCGGGCCTTGGCCTGCATATAGGCGTTCATGGTGTTTATGTTTTCGTTGGTGTTGGTATTGTTGATGACGATATTGGGCGTGGCCTGGGCTGTTTCCTCCACCTGCCTGCCGCACAGGGTGCAGATGACCGCGTCCGCCGGGATTCGCCCCCCGCAGTGCTTGCAGAATTTCTGGGGCGGGGCCGCATTCGGCGGGGCTTCCTGCCAGGGCTGTGTGTTCTGTTCCATATCCATGTTGTTCCCTCCTTATGTTTCCTGCCTATCAATATAGCATAAGAATAGGGTTTTGTCAAATAATAATAATCAATGATGATAATTAAATGTCTCCAAGGGAAAGCTATAATGGACAGGGGAGGTGGGGCAATGGTGATACAGGCCAGCGGCAGGATAAAGGAACTTCGGCAGTCGCGGGGCATGACACAGACAGAGCTTGCGAAAATCATGTCTGTCACCCGTTCCAGCGTAAACGCTTGGGAGATGGGGATTTCCATACCCACAGCGGCAAAGCTGGTGGAGCTTTCCCTGCTTTTCCACGTTTCTACAGACTATATTTTAGGGCTGGAGAAGCGGGAGTTTGTGGCTTTGGACGGGCTGGACGGGGAACAAAAGGGGATTCTCTATGCCCTGCTGCAGTATTTTTACAGGCAGGGGCAGGAGGACCCGGACAAAAATCCTGGAAAAAAACCTTGACATTTCCTTTGGCGCTGTGTATCATTAAAAGCAGACAGTTTATAATTGCATAGGCATAAAGGCTGTGACGAAGACGGCGGGGGCGCTTTCCCTTCAGAGAGCTGGCGGCAGGTGCGAGTCAGCGGGGGCAACCACACGCCAATCCCTTCCGAGCCGGAAATCCGAAGCCCTCAGAGGTGGTAGGCGTTTCCCGCGTGTGCTGCGTTAGTGCATAGGGCTTGCTGGAGCCTGACGAGGCGGCGCGAAAGCGCAATATGAGTGGTACCGCGGACTTTGACTTTGGGTCCGTCTCATAGAAGGACATACTTCTTCTGTGAGGCGGGCTTTTTATTTTATCTCATAGGAATATTGAAAGGGGCAGAAAACATGGAGAAAACAGATTTAAAAGCACAGCTTGCGGAGGTGGCCCAGCGTATCCGCACCATGCGGGAAATTACCGGCCTTTCCGAGGAGGAAATGGCAAAATGCACAGGCGCCTCCAAGGAGGAATACCAGCAGTGCGAACAGGGGGAGCGGGACTTCAGCTTTACCTTTATCTACAAATGCGCCCAGCGCTTTGCGGTGGATCCTACGGATCTGATTAAAGGCGCAAGCCCCACCCTGTCCTCCTATACCGTTTCCCGCAAAGGGGACGGCCTGCCCATTACCCGGCGGCAGGGATTCAAGTATCTGAACAAAGCGCCCTTGTTTAAAAACAAGACCGCCGAGCCGTTCTTTGTCACCATGCCTTACTCTGAGGCGGAGCAGAAGGTTGCCATCAAGCTTTCCACCCATGTGGGACAGGAATTCGACATTGTGGTAAAAGGCTCCATGAAAATGCAGGTGGGCAGCCACATTGAAATCCTCCACGAGGGGGACACCATCTATTACAACTCCGCCACCCCCCATGGCATGATAGCCACTGGCGGGGCAGAGTGCCAGATTTATGCCCTGGTGCTGAAAGGCCCGGAGGGGTTTGCCCCGGAGCAGGATCGCTTCCAGCGGCTGATTGACGCGAAAATCGCCCGGCAGAACCGGGAGACCGTGTCCGACGCCTTTGTTCACACAGAGCTGGACGAAAACGGCATCCTCAAGGGCATCCACTTTACGGATGAGGAGAAGTTTAACTTTGCCTTTGACGTGGTGGACGCCATTGCCCAAAAAAGCCCGGACAAGCTCGCCATGCTCCACCTGTCCAGGGACAAGACAGAAAGGCGCTTTACCTTTGGGGACATCAGCCGGTGGTCAAACAAAACAGCCAACTATCTGGAATCCCTGGGCATCAAGCGGGGGGACAGGGTGCTGGTGGTGTTAAAGCGGCATTACCAGTTCTGGTTCGTCATCACCGCCCTGCACAAGATGGGGGCTGTGGTGATACCCGCCACCAACCTTTTGATGGAGCACGACTTTGATTACCGCTTTAAGGCCGCGGGGGTGAAGGCCATCCTCTGCACAGCCGACGGGCAGGTGGCCGAGGAGGCGGACCGCGCCGCCCAAAGCTGCGGAGTGGATATCAGGATTATGGTGGGGGAGAACCGCCTGGGCTGGCATGATTTCGACAAAGAGGCAGAAGCTTTCCCCGACACCTACGAGAGGAGGCCACAGGCGCCTGCCGGCAGCGACCCCATGCTGATGTTCTTCACCTCCGGCACCACAGGGTATCCCAAAATTGCGGAGCACAGCTATAAATATGCCCTGGGGCACTTCATCACCGCCAAATACTGGCACAACGTGAATCCCGACGGCCTGCACTTCACCATCTCCGACACAGGCTGGGGCAAGGCTTTGTGGGGGAAATACTACGGGCAGTGGATGAATGAGGCCGCCATTTTCACCTATGATTTTGACAAGTTTGACGCCCACGATATCCTGCCCATGTTCGCAAAATACCACATCACCACCTTCTGCGCGCCTCCCACCATGTACCGCTTCTTTATCAAGGAGGATTTGTCCCAATACGACCTGTCCTCCATCGAGTATTCCACCACCGCCGGGGAGGCCCTGAACCCGGAGGTATACGAGCAGTGGAAGCGGGCCACCGGACTTTCCTTGATGGAGGGCTTTGGCCAGACAGAAACCACCCTGTCTATCTACAACCCTGTGGGCACTGTGCCGAAAACCGGCTCTATGGGCGTGCCCAGCCCCCTATATGACGTGGACATCGTCCTGCCTGACGGCACCCCGGCCCCTGTGGGCGAGACAGGGGAAATCGTTATCCGTACAGACAAAGCTGTGCCCTGCGGCCTGTTCATGGGGTACTACGGTGACGAGGAAAACACCAGGGAAGCCTGGCACGACAATATGTACCACACCGGGGACACAGCCTGGCGGGACGAGGACGGCTTTTACTGGTATGTGGGGCGCACAGACGACGTGATAAAGTCCAGCGGCTACCGCATCGGGCCTTTTGAGATTGAGAGCGTGATTATGGAGCTGCCCTATGTGCTGGAGTGCGCTGTCACCAGCGCGCCAGATCCTGTCCGGGGCCAGGTGGTAAAGGCCTTTGTGGTGCTGACAAAGGGCACTGAGGGGACGGAAGAGCTGAAGAAGGAAATTCAGGGATATGTGAAAAAGCACACCGCGCCTTATAAGTATCCCCGCATTGTAGAGTTTAGGGAGGATCTGCCTAAGACCATCAGCGGCAAAATCCGGCGGGTGGAGCTGAAAGGCTGAGGCAGCGCGGCGCTGCACCCATGGCTACGGGGGCGCCGCCCCCTCGCCCCCGCAAACCTTTTTAGAAAAAAGGTTTGATCTAAAAACCAATTTCTTATGAAAGGGAAAGCTTTGACAGGCGCATCCCGGCAGGCGAGAAGAAGCCCCGCGGCCTTACAGCGGGCCGTCCCCAAGCCAAAGAGGATTGACCAGAGGGCGGCGGTGTGCTAGAATATGGCTATACGCATCTATGCGGGAAGCAAGATGCAGGCAGTACGAAAAATACAAAAGAAAGGAGCGGTACAGGGCACAGAAGTCTGTTTTTCATGGCTTTTTGTGCGGCTTCTGTATCGCACGGCGATTTTTATGACGGGTATTGAAAGACTTTCTTACCATTTCGAGCCGGAAAAGGGCTGGATAAACGATCCCAACGGGCTTTGCTGGTTTAAGGGGGAGTATCACGCTTTTTTCCAGCACAACCCCCATGCCCCCAAGTGGGACACCATGCACTGGGGCCATGCTGTCAGCAAGGACCTGCTGCACTGGCAGGAACTGCCCATTGCCCTGTACCCGGACATGCCTTATGAAAACGGGGACGGCTGCTTTTCCGGCTCTGCCCTGGAAAAGGACGGGGACTTGTACCTGATGTATACCGCTGTTTCCAAGGATCTGGGCCAGACCCAGTGCATTGCCATAAGCCATGACGGCAGGCGCTTTGAGAAATACGCGGGAAACCCGGTGATTGCCCAAAGCCCGGTTGATCCCGCAAGCCGGGACTTCCGGGATCCTAAAATCTTCCCCTATGGGGACGGCTACCGCATGGTGTGCGGCGCGGGGGCAGACGGCCTTGGTAGTGTGCTGCTGTATAAATCGGCCGATTTGCTGCACTGGGAGTATATTGGCCCCATTTTCCAGAGCCGGGACTATGGGCCTGTGCCGGAGTGCCCGGATCTTTTCCCCTTAGGGGACAAGTGGGTGCTGCTGTTCTCCCGCATGGACAAGAGCCGGGCTTCCCAGTTTGTTGTGGGCAGCTTTGACGGGGAAACCTTCACCCCGGAAAGCTTCCAAATCCCGGAAAAAGGCCCGGACTTCTACGCCGGGCAGACCTTCCTGGACGAAAAGGGCAGGCGTATCCTCATCGCCTGGATGCATAGCTGGGAGCGGGAAGTGCCGGCAGGCGCTGTGCGGGCAGGCGCTCTCACGATTCCGCGGGAAATTTCCCTGGCAGAGGGCAAAGTGTGCACCTATCCGGTGGAGGAAGCCCGGCACCTGCTGCGGGACACCGCGCCCCTCCTGAGTCAGGAGGGGGAGGAAGCTGCCCTTGTCCAGGACGGGAAGGTGTTGCTGTCCCTGCCCCGTTCCCAGGTGCGGGAGGTGGCCTTTTTGCAGGACGGCCATGCCCGGGAGGTGTTTATAAACCGCGGGGAATTCTCCTGCACGTTCTACGCGAAGGAATAAAGCTGTGGCGGATTTATTCCTGATGGTGGGCCTGCCAGGTGCGGGCAAAACTACTTATGCCCAAAAGCTGGCAAAGGAAACCGGGGCAGTGCGCTTCACCCCGGACGAATGGCACATCTTCCTGTTCGGGGACGACTTCCACCAGGTAGATCAGGAGGTTCATGACAGCCGCCACAACCGGGTGGAGGATTTGATGTGGAAGGTGGGGCAGGATCTGCTGCAAAAGGGCGTAAGCGTGATTCTGGATTTCGGCTTCTGGGTGGAGGAACAGCGGGAGGAAAAGCGCCTGGAGGCCGCGGCCTTGGGGGCGGAAACAAAGGTGTGCTTTTTGGACGCGCCTTTGGAGGAGCTGCTGTGCCGTTTGGAGCGCCGCGCCGCCCAGAACCGGGACGACGTGTTTTCCACTATCACAGAGGAGGATATGCGGGTATGGGCCGGGCTGTTCGAGCCGCCTGTAAACCCCTGGAGGCATATTCGCTCATCCTGAAAACAGAAAACCAGCCTTCCGGCAATCCGGCAGGCTGGTTTTTTTGTCTTTAAAGAAGCGAAACGCGGGTTTTCAAAGGGTGATAACCCTTTGGCGGATTCTTAAAGGCTACCGCGTGCCAGCAGGGCGAGACGCAGCGCCTTAATGCCGGTCGTAGTCCCGGCGGGGGCGGCGATCCCGGCGGGGCGGGCGGGACTCGGAGATGTCGTTCTCCGGCACAGCGCCGTCCAGGTCGATGAGGGCGTCCCGGCGGGAAAGGTTCAGCCGGCCCTTATCGTCAATTTCCAGCACCTTCACCTTTACCACGTCGCCTACATTTACCACGTCTGTCACTTTCTCTGTGCGCTTGATGTCCAGGCGGGAAATGTGTACCAGGCCTTCCTTGCCCGGGGCAATCTCTACGAAAGCGCCGAAGTCCATCAGGCGGGTGACCCTGCCGTTATAATAGGAGCCAGGCTCCGGGTCGTTTACAATGGTGTCCACAATGTCTAAAGCGCGGCGGCACTTTTCAATGTCAATGCCGGTGATGAACACATGGCCGTCCTCTTCCACGTCCATGGTGATTTCGCACTCAGCGCAGATTTTCTGGATAACCTTGCCGCCGGTGCCGATAACCTCCCGGATTTTGTCTACGGGAATCTGGGTGGAGAGCATTTTGGGGGCGTACCTGGAAAGCTCGGGCCGCACCTCGGGAATGGCCTTGAGCATGATTTCGTCGATGATATAGTTGCGGGCCTTGTGGGTTTTCTCCAGGGCCTCTTTCACCATCTCCGGGGTCAGGCCGGAAATCTTCAGATCCATCTGGATGGCGGTGATGCCCTTCTTGGTGCCGCCCACCTTAAAGTCCATGTCGCCAAAGAAGTCCTCAATGCCCTGGATGTCCACCATGGTCATCCAGCGGTCGCCTTCGGTGATAAGGCCGCAGGAAATGCCTGCAACCGGGGCTTTAATGGGCACGCCCGCGTCCATCAGGGCCAGGGTGGAGCCGCAGATGGAAGCCTGGGAGGTGGAGCCGTTAGAGCTTAAGACCTCAGACACCAGGCGGATGGTATAGGGGAACTCCTCCATGGAAGGGATGACAGGCACCAAGGCCCGCTCGGCCAAAGCGCCATGGCCTACCTCCCGGCGGCCCGGGCCGCGGCTGGGCCGGGTTTCGCCTACGGAATAGGAGGGGAAATTGTAGTGGTGGATATACCGCTTGGACTCTTCCTCGTCAATGCCGTCCAAAAGCTGGTTGTCCCGGATGGAGCCTAAGGTGGCGACTGTCAGCACCTGGGTCTGGCCCCGGGTGAACATGCCGGAGCCATGGGTGCGGGGCAAAAGGGACACTTCGGCAGCCAGAGGCCGCATGTCATCCATGCCCCGGCCGTCTACCCGCTTCTGCTCGTCCAAAAGCCAGCGGCGCACCACGATTTTCTGGGTCAAATACAGGCACTCGTCAATTTTCCCTTCCTGTTCCGGATACTCCGGATCAAAGCGCTCATGTACCTTTTCATATACAGGCTTTAAGCGGGCGTCCCGGACGGTTTTATCGTCGGTATCCAGGGCGGCGCGGACATCCTCCTGGGCAAAGGCCAGGATGGCGTCTATCATTTCCTTTTCCGGCTTGTTGCTGGGATAGGAGAACTTTTCCTTGCCGATTTCCGCCACAATGCCGTTGATAAACTGGATGATTTTCTGGTTCTCCGCATGGCCTGCCATAATGCCATTGTACATGTCCTCATCGCTTACCTCATTGGCCCCGGCCTCAATCATGGCAATGCGCTCGCTGGTGGAGGCCACAGTGACCGCCATCTGGCTTGCTTTGCGCTGGGCGGCAGTGGGGTTCATAATAAACTCGCCGTCAATAAGGCCTACGGACACGCCGGAGATGGGGCCGTTCCAGGGGATGTCGGAAATGGAGAGGGCAATGGAGGTGCCCACCATAGCGGCAATCTCCGGGGAGTTGTCCTGCTCCACAGACATGACGGTGCAGACGATGGAAACATCATTGCGCATATCCTTGGGGAACAGGGGGCGGATGGGGCGGTCGATCATGCGGCAGACCAGGATGGCCTTGTCAGAGGGGCGGCCCTCCCGCTTTAAGAAGGAACCGGGAATTTTGCCTACGGAATAGAGCTTTTCCTCAAAGTCTACGGAAAGGGGGAAGAAGTCGATGCCGTCCCGGGGCTTTGCGGAGGCGGTGGCGGCTACATGCACCACTGTGTCGCCATAGCGCACCAGGCACTCGCCGTTTGCAAGCTGGCCCATTTTTCCGGTTTCCACAACCAGGGGGCGGCCTGCAAAGGTCGTCTCATATACCTTGAAATTTTCAAACATTTTTAGTTTTCCTTTCTCCCTGTTTTTGGGGATCTTCTTCGCGGCGGCCCTGTTTTATAACCAAACATGCCGAAAGCCCCGGCCTGTTTGGTTGTAAAACAGGGGGTGTCCGCCTAAAAAGAGTAAAAGGCTGCGCTTGCAGGCTGTGTTATAGCTAACGCGGTTCAAAAGCGGGTTCCCTCTTTTGCACCGGGCGGCAAAGCCGCCGAGCGTTAAAAATCGGCCTGTACCGATTTTAACGTGCGTTTACTATAGCCCGCAGGCGGCAGCCTTTGGCTCCTGTTGTACAGTTTTGGCAGGTTTTTTACTTACGGATGCCCAGTTCGGCAATGATGGCGCGGTAGCGCTCAATGTCGATCTTGGTCAGGTAGTTTAAAAGGCTGCGGCGCTGGCCAACCATCTTCAGCAGGCCCCGGCGGGAGTGATGATCCTTCTTGTTCACCCGCAGGTGCTCGGTGAGATCATTGATGCGCTTTGTCAGCACAGCCACCTGCACTTCGGGAGAGCCGGTGTCGCCCTCGTGGCGGGCATACTTCTGGATAATTTCGGTTTTCTCTGCCTTTGTCATAAAAAATCACCTTTCTGCGGCGTTTTGCCGCGCTCATTTTTTCGCCCATTGTTTTAGAACTTTGCGCAGGCGCAAAGCCGCACAGCGTTTTATTTCAGAAATGCAGGCTGCATTCTAAAAATTACGCTTGCCCACAGGCAGGGCCGGTGTTTCCCGTGTCCGAGGGCAGGGCATCTCATATATTTTAGCACAGCCCCGCAGGTTTGTAAAGTGGAAAAAACAGCGGAAAGATGAGGAAAAGGAGGCAACCAAGCAGGGCAAGGAGCGAACCCTGCTTGTAATGCTTGCAGGCTGTGCTGTCTGCCCGTAGAAATCTTGACGGCCTTTAAAATCTGTGCTATACTATTTTGGTTTAGCCAGGGGCTTATCCGCCCGCTAAAAGCCCCTGGCAAGAAAGGACGGTGCTACATTTATGAAAATGGTCAAAACAGGAAACACAAACAACACAGGGAGGGATACTGCTTCTGGACGAAGCTAAGCAGGCCCCCGGCCTGTTCGGCTAATGCGGCATGGCCCTCCCGCAGCTAAACGGAGGGAAACATTTTGTTAAAACGCTTTAAACAATTCGTATCTTTTTACAAGCCTTATGCTGGCTGGTTTTTCGCAGACATGGCCTGCGCGCTGCTGATGTCTGCCATCGCGCTGGTGGTGCCCCTGGGCGTGCGCACCATCACAGAGGATGTGCTGGCCCAAGGCATGGCCAGCCCCCAGGGGCGCATTTTGCGGCTGGGGCTGATACTGCTTTTGCTGGTAATCGCGCAGGCGCTCTGCCAGTATTTTTTAGATTACCAGGGACACCATATGGGCGCAAAAATGGAGCGGGACATGCGCGCCCAATTATTCCGTCACTGCCAGGGGATGTCTTTCTCCTTTTATGACACCCATAAGGTAGGGGAGCTGATGTCGCGCATTACGGCGGACTCCCTTTCCCTGGCGGAATTTTTCCACCACTTCCCCGAGGACGTGGTGGTGAACGCCATCCAGCTTCTGGGGGCAACTGTGATTCTTTTTCACATTAACTGGAAGGTTACCCTGGCCCTTTTGGCGCTTCTGCCTTTTATGGCGGCGTATACCCTGTACTACAGCAAGAAAATGCGGGAAGCCCTGGCCGAAGGGCGCAGAAGCGCAGGGGATGTGAACGCCCAGGTGGAAGACTCCCTTTCCGGCGTGCGGGTGGTGCAGTCCTTCACAAACGAGCAGTTGGAGGAGGAAAAGTTTGACCGGCAGAACCAACGTTTCCTGGAAAGCCGCCGCCGGGGCTACCAGAGCGAGGCCAAGCTTTACTGCGGCATGGATGCCTTTGCAAACCTGCTACCCATTGCGGTGGCAGTGTTTGGGGGGCTGGCTATCTGGGCAGGCGCTATGAAGCTGCCCGACCTGGTTCTTTTCATGCTGTATGTGAACTATTTCTCTGCCCCGGTCAGGAGCCTGGCAAACACCAGCCGCCTTTTGCAAGAGGGTTCCACCAGTTTTGCCCGGTATTGGGAGCTGATGGACATGTCCCCGGAAATTCAGGACAGCCCCCAGGCCCGGGATCTTCCCCGGGTAAAGGGGGACTTGGAGCTGAAGGACATCTCCTTTTTCTATGACGGCGGGGCCTCTGTATTCCATGGGCTGGATCTCTCCATCAAAGCCGGAGAGTACGTGGCCCTGGTGGGGGCTTCCGGCGTGGGCAAAACTACGCTTTGCTCCCTTATTCCCCGGTTCTACCAGGTGCAGAAGGGGCAGATCCTGCTGGACGGCCAGCCCGTGGAAAACGCCACCCTGCGCTCCCTGCGGCAAAACATCGGCATGGTGCAGCAGGACGTATACCTGTTTGCAGGCACCATCGGGGAAAACATAGCCTACGGCAAGCCTGGCTGCACCCAGGAGGAAATCGTTGCCGCCGCGCAAAAGGCAGGCGCCCATGAGTTCATCCAGAAGCTGCCCCAGGGGTATGACACAGACGTTGGCCCTCATGGCGTGCGCCTTTCCGGCGGGCAGCAGCAGCGGGTTTCTATTGCCCGGGTGTTTTTAAAGGATCCCCCGGTTTTGATCTTTGACGAGGCCACCAGCGCGCTGGATGCCCACAGCGAGAAAATTGTCCAGCGCTCTCTGGAGCAGTTGGCCCGCCGCCGCACCACCCTGGTGATTGCCCACCGGCTTTCCACAGTCCGGGGCGCGTCCCGCATTTTGGTGCTGGATGAAAACGGCGTGTGCGAAGAGGGCACCCATGAAGAACTGCTGGCCCGGGGCGGCGTGTATGCCGGCCTGTATCAAACGTCTCTGGAGGTCTAAGGCCATTCAGGGCGGGAAAGGCGGTCCTTTCTGGGATGAAAATATGAACCAGAACCCCCGTGCGGCAGCGCCGCACGGGGGTTCTATAAACTTCGATATTACCCCTGGCCCTCCAGCTCCTCTGAAAGGGCTGTCCACTGCATGAGAAGAGCGTCCGCCTTTTCCCGCAGTTCGGCAATTTCCTGGGAAATCCGAGCCACTGCTTCGTAATCGGCGGCTATGTCCGGGTTTTCCAAACTTTTTTCCAATTCTGAAACAGCCCCGTCGTTTTCCTCAATCTCCGTTTCCAGCCGGCGCAGGGCTGCCCGCTTTTTTCGCAGCTCCGCGTCACGCTCTTTGCGCTGCTTATAGAGATTCTGTTTGGGCGCGGCTTTCTTCTCGGCTATAGCCTGCCGGGCCTCCCGCTTTTCCAGGTATGCGTCATAGTTTCCCAGATACAGCTCGGCCCCCTGGGGGGTTAGGGCATACACCTTGTCTGCCAGACGGTTAATCAGATAGCGGTCGTGGGACACCACAAACAAGGTGCCGTCATAGCCGGAAAGGGCCTCCTCCAGGGCCTCGCAGGAGCCGATGTCCAGATGGTTTGTCGGCTCGTCCAGCAGCAGGAAATTGGCCCGGGACAGCATCAGCTTTAAAAGCAGCACCCTGGCCCGCTCCCCGCCGCTTAAAGCCCCTATAGGTTTGAACACGTCCTCCCCCTTAAAAAGGAAGATAGCCAAAGCGCTTCTGATTTCCGTCTGGGTCATCTGGGGATGGATATCCCATATCTCGTCTATTACGGCCTTATTGTCATGCAGGCTTAGCTGGAACTGCTCATAGTAACCCAAGTCCACCCCCACCCCCAGGCGCACCTCCCCTTCGTCCTGGCGGTATTGGCCCAGAAGGATTTTAAACAGGGAGGTTTTGCCACAGCCATTAGGCCCAATGAGGAAGATTTTCTCCCCCCGCTTAATCTCTATGTCCACGTTTTCAAAGAGGGGCGTTTCCCCAAAGGCCAGGGAAAGGCCCTGGGCTGTAAGCACATCGTCGCCGCTGCGGCGGCTGGCATGGAATTGGAAGCGGATGGAGACCGGGTCATCCTCCGGCTTTTCCAGGGTGGCCTCCAGCCTGTTAATAGACTTCTGCTTGCTGGCAATGGTCACATAGTTGCGCTCCTGGTTCCAGCGCCTCTGCTGCTCAATAATGCCCTCTATGCGCTTAATTTCCCTCTGGGTGCTTTCATACACCCGCTGCATGGCAAGGCGCTTTTCCTCCTTTAAGGCCAGATACCGGGTGTAATTGCCCTTGTAGCTTTCCAGGTGCTTGCCTTGCAGCTCCAGGGTGCGGGAAGTCACCTTATCCAGAAAATACCGGTCGTGGGAGATGACCACGTAGGCGTGGGGATAGTTTTTCAGGAAATCTTCCAGCCATTCCACAGACTGGATGTCCAGGTGGTTGGTAGGCTCATCCAGCAGCAGAAGATTTGCGCCGCCCAAAAGCATTTTGGCAAGCTGCAGCTTTGCCTTCTGCCCGCCGCTTAGCACCCCCACCCTGTTCTGAATCTGCTCCTCTGTAAACCCCAGCCCTAAGAGGGCGCTGCGCGCCCGGGAGCGGCAGGTCAGCCCACCCCCGTCCACAAAGCGGTCGTTCAGCTCCGTCTGCCGCAGGATAAGGGCTTCCATTTCCTGCTCCGGGGGATTCTGGGAAAGCTTGCTGGAAAGAGACTCCAGCTCCTTTTCCATTTCCAGCAGGGGGGCGAAAACTGTCATAACCTCTTCAAAGGCGGTTTTTTCAAAGTCCCGGCACACATGCTGCTCCATATAGCCCGGGGTGCAGTCCTTTGCGAAAATTACGCTGCCCGTGTCCGGCGTATATTCTCCAGTAAGGGTTTTAAACAGAGTGGTTTTTCCGCTGCCATTCACCCCTACCAGCCCGATGTGCTCCCCCTTCTGCATTTCAAGGGTGATGCCCTCTAAAATTGTTTCTTCACCAAAGCTAACGGTGACATCGTTTACTGTTAAAATAGCCATAAGTACCTCATCTCGTTTTTGGGAAGGGCAGATGGAGGAACCCGCAGGTTCCATATGAGAGGCAGCGCCCGTCCCTGTTTCACAGCCCGCTGAGACACTGGCGGGCATATACTTTATAAGTATATCGCAAAAATATAAATTGCGCAAGCCTGAACAGGCAAAAGAGGGAAAGCCTCCCTGGGAAAAACAAAACAGCGGGCCTTCAGCGGCCCGCTGTTTTAAGCCTGTCAATTATAGTCTGATGCAGCCCCTTCCGACTCGCCCGCCCAGGAACGGTTCCCTTCTTCTAACTCCTTATAAAGGCTTCCGCACAGGGTTTCCTCCAGGAGCGCCCGGTTTATCCCGCGCAGATCCGCCAGTATCACCTGGCCTGTAGCGGCGTCCACCAGATCCATCCGGCTGAAAGAGGATAGCACCCCGCCATAGCTGTCCAAATCCCACTCCGGATACTCTACGATGAAGTGCAGGTGGGCATAGTCGTCGTCCTCATAGTTAGACTGCCCGCTCTCTTCCCGCCAGAAAAGCCCGCTGCCGCTGTTATATACGGCAAGATCCCCCAGGGCGCCGCTTCTCTCGTTATAGGCGCTGTCATCCTGGACATCGCAGGCGTATACAGTCTGGACCAGCTCATCGCCGATATAGCACTGCAAGGCCCAGTCCTGCACCCATGGCAGCCGATCCGGCCTGACGCACAGGCTTATCCAGCTCACGCGCTGGTCTGCGAACAGTATGTCCTCCGTCACCCCCTGCACATATATCCCCTCCTGCAGCTCGGGGTGGTGCAGGATATAAGGGGACATCTCCGCATCCGGCTTTACAAGCCCCTGTTTCTCATAATTCACGCTGGGGGCGGCAGTGCCCTCCGCCAGATCCAGGGTGAATTCCGCTGCCACCGGGTTCACCAAATCCCCGGCTGGAATGCCAGCAGAATCCATCGCAAACTTTACTTCTTCCGGATCGAAATAGTACAGGGTGAGCACCAGGCTCTGCCGCTTTTCCGGCGAAAGGTTCACGCGCAGCTTCATCCTCTGGTAACCGGAAAGCCGATCCGCTTCGTAGGCGGTCCGCTGCGTTGCAGAATCGTCCCAGATATTCTGGCTGGCAAGCACAGTGCCGTCTTCCCCGCTTACCACCGCGTACATGCCATAAGGCTTCTGCGGGACAGGGCCTCCGTGATACCCGGCAGGAGGCAGCAGGCTGTAGCCGCAATATCCCAGGAAGGGCACGTTGAGGGTAGCGGTAAGCTCTGCTGGGGTGTAGGACATCTGGGTAATCTCCACCTTATTGTCCGCCTGCAGGGCTTCCAGTTCCAAGGCCCCGCTTCTGTCCGCTTCCACTGTAAAGTCCCCTTGAAAGGCATCCTCCAGGATAGCCATAGGCTCACCGCCCTCCCTCATTTCCGGCGCGATAACGCCTGCATAGAAGAGCTGCGGGAGGTTCAGGGAAACGGAAAAGACATCTGCGTCCCTGGCCTCCTGGGGGACTTCCAGCACCCAGTTCCCTGTATACCTGGCAAAGGCCTGGATACCCTCTTTTGCCAGCACCCTGTCCTCAGTCTCCTCATAGTGCAGGGCCAGGGCGCTGTCTGTTTCCGTATATTGCAGATAGGCGGGGTCCCTTGTTTCCATAACGCTTTCCACTTTCTGCCCGTTGATGGAAATGCTGCTCCACTGATAGCCTGCCGCCTTGTCGTCAAATTCCTCTCCAGGATAGTATTCCTGGAATATTTCAGCCGCCACATCCCTGTAAGCGTCTGTAAGGAAAAACAGCACCGGAGGGATATAGCCGTAAGGCATGTCGCCGGGCCGGGACAGGGTTTGCAATTGAGACTCCAGCGCCAGCAGGGACATGTGGAGATACAGCTTTTCCCCGTCGCTCCAGGCATTTTCCACAGTCAAATCCTTTAGAATATCGCCCTGGCAAGACAGGGTCACTGGCTCAAATTCTGGCATAGCCAGCTTTCCCTCCGCCACCAGGGGAACCGGCAGCTCCGGGGTGTCGGGGGTTTCCTCCGGCTTTGCGCCGTTCATAGCTTTAAAGAGCATCCCCACCCCGGGCAGGCTTTCCGTAAGCTGGGGATACACGCTGTTGGCCCCCAGCAGGGAAACCCCGAAAACCACCAGCAGCACCGCCACAGTGGCAAGGCTTTTCATGGCAGACCGGAAGGGGTAGTGCCGCACAGGCATATCCCGGGGCAGCTCGGCATACACCCGGCGCATGGCCTTGGAGAAAGATTCCGGCGGGGCTTCCATCTCCAGCTCTTTTGCCAAAAACCCGCAGAACTCCGGATCCCGCCGATAGCCCTGCCGGACAGCTTTTTCCCGCCTGGGCGCCGGAGGGGTGAACCGCTTCCCTCTATTTTTCATAGCTGACCGCCCTCCTTTCCTGCTCCCGCATTTCATAAGCTTCCTTGAAGCGCCTGCGCCCATGTACCAGCCGCTGCTTTACGGCCCCCTCGCTGATGCCCAAAAGCTTGGCCACATCCCGCACCGAAAGGTCGTTTAAGTAGTACAGCGTCAAAATCAGCCGGTCGTTTTCCCCCAGGGCCGCCAGGCTTTCCCGCACGTCCAGGGCGGCGTCCCTGTCCTCTTCATAGCCTGTTTCCGGCAAAAGCTCCAGGGAAACAATGCCCCGCTGATCCCGCAGCAGATCATAGCAGCAGTTGATAACCACCCGGGTTATCCATGTTTTAAAATACCGGGGCTGGCGCAAATCCCCGATTTTATAAAAAGCCCTGCACACCGCTTCCTGCACTGCGTCCTCCACATCGTCCTCTCTGTGCAGGATTGCCTTCGCTGTGCGGTACATAGCCAGCTCGTTTTCCCGCATCAGGGTTAAAAAGGCGTCCTTGTCCCCGTTCTGTGCCTTTTTCACCATGCGCTCTGACATACTTCCTCACCCCACTCCAATTGCCTGCTTTAGCCCTCTTTTCATCCATTAGACGGGCCTTAGGCTTGTTTGGTTAGGCGCTTTTCAAAAATTTTTTAAAAAAATACAATATGTAGGGCAGAGGATTCCCTTGCCCGCCCTCCATTGAAGCATGTTTTCCCGGCTTTGTCAAGGAAGGTTTGATAATGGGGAGTGTTCGAACACGCAGCATATATCTACGGTGCACACCTATGGGGCTTTGCCCCATACCCCACAACCCCTTTTAAAAGAACCAGACCAATTACTCCCTTATCATAAAAAAGCGCAGAAGGTAAAGCGCGAATCTATGGCAGGCCAATACTGGCGTGTGCTGTCTGTCTGCTTTATCCACAAAAGTTTCAAAGCATATCAAGGCTCAATCCGTAAGGAGTAAAAGGGTGGTAAGTTCAAGCCGCTATCTTGCGGAAATGCCTGTAAACTGGGCCTTTTTTGAGATAATCATTTGATTTGCTTGAAAATGCTGGCATTTAAAATAAGCCCTAGGCACAGCCCGCTTGTCTGACGAATAGAATGGAAAAGCATGAAGAAGGAGGTTTTTCCATGGCGATTCGGATTTTCATTGATGCTCCTGCTAAAATAGGACTAAGGCAGAAACCCTTACAGCAAGAGGGCACTGGCTTAGTCCTGTTTGATTTTAGAGTAGGGAGGCACCTAAATGAAGAAAATAGCAAAAATTATAGCTGTCTGTAACCAAAAAGGCGGCGTAGGCAAACTGGCTGCATCCACCTTGTGGCCCTCAAGCCCTACCTGATGAAGTATGAAAAACATGAAATTAGGCAAACTGTTATCTTGCCGAAGGACGTTTCCCAGCTTCTGCGGGTGCTGCGCCGGGTGCAAGAACCCACGCATGGCCTGTATCTCCGGCATAAGGCGGACGCGGAGGATTGGGTAAGGCACATACAAGCCATTTATCAGACCATCCGCCCACTACAATAGAATATAGCCAGCACCATTTTGGCCCCAATTACTTCTTGTGATTGGGGCTTTCTTTGTTCCAAAAACCACTTTATATAGGGAAAGGAAGATGCGATTGAACCGTAACAACCAGACAATTTCCAGCCAGCATGAAGATTTCGGAGAAAAAATCGGCGGCGCACGGAAGGACTTGTGGAAAGAACGGGGCCTCAATGTAAGCAATGTCATTAAGTTAGTACGCAAGGACGCACGCCAAAGGGCTAGGGGGCACAAAAAAGAGCAAAAGGAATTGG